>JAJUGM010000052.1 GCA_029268165.1 Bacteroidota bacterium | reverse complement strand
CAAAGATTTTCAAATACTATTCATGTTTGCATATTCTTTGAACAACCTGATGGAATAGATTTTGTTTTTACCTTCAAAAGTAGTAAGTTAAATTTTTAAAACATTATGAGTGAAGTTGCTATTCAGATTCGTGAACTCAATGAGAGAATTGAACGCGAAAGCGCTTTTATTGATTTAATTAATAATGAAATCAGAAAAGTAATTATTGGGCAAAAACATCTGATAGACAGTATGTTGGTTGCATTATTGTCTGACGGACACGTATTGCTTGAGGGTGTCCCTGGTTTGGCGAAAACATTGGCTATTAACACCCTTGCTCATACTATTGATGCTAAATTTGCCCGTATACAATTTACACCTGACCTGCTGCCGGCCGATCTGATTGGTACCATGATATACAGCCAGAAAGAAGAAGAATTTCAGGTGCGCAAAGGCCCTTTATTTGCCAATCTTATTCTAGCTGACGAAATAAACCGCTCACCTGCTAAGGTGCAAAGTGCATTACTGGAAGCTATGCAGGAAAAACAGGTCACTATTGGTTCACAAACATTTGAATTACCAAAACCATTCTTGGTACTTGCCACTCAGAATCCAATCGAACAAGAGGGTACATATCCGCTGCCCGAAGCCCAGGTCGACCGTTTCATGCTAAAAATTGTCATTACTTATCCTTCAAAAGAAGAGGAAAAATATATTGTTCGTGAAAATCTGGCTATGCAGTTCCCTGTTGCCAGCACAGTTATTAAACCTGATGATATTGAAAAAGCGCGAAAGGTGGTGAAAGAAGTCTATATGGACGAAAAAATTGAGCAATATATCCTTGATATCGTATTCGCTACAAGATTTCCTGCCCAGTATAAGCTTCCGCAGTTTGTAGCTTTAATTAATTACGGAGCATCACCCCGTGCAAGTATTAATTTGGCCAAGGCTGCTAAAGCTTACGCATTTATCAGGAGAAGAGGTTATGTAATCCCCGAAGATGTCAGAGCGGTGTGCCACGATGTCCTCAGGCATCGCATCGGACTGACTTATGAAGCTGAAGCTGAAAATGTTACTTCAGAAGATATTATCACCGAAATTTTAAATAATATAGAAGTTCCTTAATGGTTGGTCTCCGACATATTACATTATTACTGGCTGTGATGATTTGCCTCAACTCTGCCGCCCAAAATTATATCGGGATGCAGAAAGATGCGTTAATTAGGCTAATGAATGAAACCAAACCTGCTTTCAAGCTTGATAAAAATGCCATCAACCGGAGCTATAATTACATAAAATTCGTTGATAAAACCACTGAGCAAACAATTCTTTTCTTTCTGTCAGAAAAAAATTATTGTACTTATGTGCGTTGGATATCAGACTATTCAAACCTGAATGATATAATTTCCGAACTGAATAAGAAATATAAAAAGAAAGACGAAAAGACCTGGTACTATTCTGATTCAGGCCAGGACTATGTTATCACACTCGAAGAAAATGAGTGGTTTTTTACAGTTAGTATCAGGAAAAAATAGCAGGAGGGGAAAACTTGGAAGCTACTGAATTAGTAAAGAAAGTCAGGAAAATTGAAATCAAAACAAGAGGACTGACACAGCATATTTTTGCAGGTCAGTATCATTCGGCCTTTAAGGGTAAGGGAATGATCTTTAGCGAAGTGCGGGAATATCAGTATGGTGATGACATCAGGAGTATTGACTGGAATGTTACTGCCCGTTTTAATCACCCTTATATAAAAGTATATGAGGAAGAAAGAGAGCTTACGGTTATGTTGCTCATTGATGTTAGCGGCTCAGGAAATTTTGGTACCCGCCAGCAATTTAAAAGAGATATGATGGCTGAAATAGCATCAGTTTTGGCCTTTTCTGCAATAAAAAATAATGATAAGGTGGGTGCAATTCTCTTTTCAGACCGTGTTGAAAAATTTATACCTCCTAAAAAAGGGCGTGTTCATCTGCTTAGAATCATCCGGGAACTAATTGATTTCAAGCCCGAGAGCCTTAAAACTAACCTTACCGAACCTTTGCGTTATCTTACTAATGCCATTAAACGTCGTAGTATTTCCTTCCTTATATCTGATTTTATAAGTGATGATTTCGAGGAGGCGGTCAGAATTGCCAAGAAAAAACACGACCTTGTGTGTATCTGGGTTTATGACCAGAGGGAAGCTGACCTGCCGCCGGTGGGATTAATTAAACTTAAAGACGCAGAAACAAATTCTGAATGCTGGGTCGATAGCTCCGACCGACTGGTAAGGGAAGGCTATCGTAAAGCGTGGAAGAATAAGGAGGAAGATATGCAGGAGTTGTTTAAAAAAACCGGTATCGATTATATTACCGTTTCAACTGACCAGGACTATGTCAGACCACTCATTGCTTTGTTTAAACACAGAAACTAACGTTAAAAATCAGAGGAAGATTATTATGGGGTTCAGAAGGTATTGTGGTTTCATGTTTGTTTATCTGTTGATTTCAGTTATACCTACTTGTACTTATTCACAAAACATTAAAGTAAGAGTCAGGCTTGATACAAATATTATTCAGTTAGGCGATCTGGTAAATATGAATATTGAAATTGAAAAGCCGCGTGGATCGCAGGTTATTTTCCCAAAATTTACTGATACACTTACCTCTGATATTGAAATCATTGAGAAAGGTAAACTGGATTCTATTTTGTTGAAAGATAATAAAATTTTATTAAAGCAGACTCTTAAGTTAACTCTCTTTGATACAGGCATGTTTTTTATACCTCCCCTTGTTTTTGTTTATCATTCGGACAATTATACCGATTCTATCCTCTCAACACCGGATTTGTTTTTAGTTCTTTCTTTTCCTGTTGACTCAGCCAATACAATAAGAGATATAAAAGGTATATATAAAGTTCCCATAGGCTTTAGAGAAATATACCCTTTTATACTGATTTTTCTTGGAATGGTCATAATAAGCTTACTGATTTGGTACATAATAAAGAAGAAAAAACAAAATGAACCTATTATTTTCCGTGCCAAACCCATTGATCCACCTGATGTAGTTGCCCTAAGGGAGCTTGATCGTCTTAAGTCTGAAAAACTATGGCAGCAAGGAAAAGTAAAAGAATACTATTCAGGCATTTCAGATATCCTGAGAGTTTATATCGAGGGACGATTTGGTATTGCTGCACCTGAACAAACATCCGATGAGATTCTGACAGGTATCCGCGAAACAGTCCATAATAATAAGGATTATGACAGGTTGAAATCAGTATTGCGACTGGCCGACCTGGTTAAGTTTGCAAAGGCTAACCCCGAGCCTGATGAAAATGTCGAACAGTTTGAGAATGCATGCCGGTTTGTTTTAAATACCCGGCACCAGCAATATGAAGAATCTATGAATTTTGCTATTCCAAATGAAGGTGAAAAAGAAAAAGCTGAAAATTAACTATGACCGCTATTGAATTTGCACATACACGATATCTTTTCCTTTTACTTGCTATTGTTCCCATTGTAATATGGTATGTTCTGACAAATAACAAATTGAAAGCCAGTCTCCGGTTTTCTGATATTTCAACAATTGCACAAATCGGCAAAACATTAAAGGTTTTTCTAAGACATGTTCCTTTCCTGATGAGAATACTAGCTTTCATATTTCTTATTATTGTGTTGGCAAGGCCTCAATCTACTGATAAACATGAAACTACAACGACCGAAGGAATCGATATTATGCTGGCACTGGATATTTCAGGTAGCATGCTTGCACGTGATTTTACGCCCGACAGACTTGAAGCTGCCAAAGATATTGCAATAGAGTTTATTTCAGGTAGGCAACACGACCGCATTGGCCTGGTAGTATTTAGTGCTGAGAGCTTTACTCAATGTCCGCTTACTACCGATCATGCAGTGCTCATTAACCTGTTTAAGGATATTAAGAGCGGAATTATTGAAGATGGCACTGCAATTGGCTTAGGATTGTCAAATGCGGTAAAACGGCTGAAAGACAGTGATGCCAAAAGCAAAGTAATTATTTTATTAACTGATGGCATGAATAATTCCGGCTCAATTGACCCGCTCACTGCTGCTGAACTGGCAAAAACATTTGGTATCAGAGTATATACAATAGGAGTGGGTAAACAAGGCATGGCACCCTATCCGTTTCAGGATGTATTTGGCAGGATATTCGTGCGTAATGTTCCGGTTGAAATAGATGAAGCTACTTTACAAAAAATAGCAGATATGACCGGTGGTAACTATTTTAGGGCAACAAACAATGAAAAGCTAAGACAGATTTATGCAAAAATTGATCAGCTTGAAAAATCAAAAATTGACATCAGGGAATTCAGCCGGAAAAAAGAAGAGTACAGGCTTTTTGCATTCATTGCCTTGTTTTTACTTATAACAGAAATGCTTCTAAAATATTTGTTTTTCAGATCAATTCCATAAGTAATTAAAGCATGGAAAAAGAAATATTCAGATTTGCTCATAAGGAATATCTATGGTTACTGGCCTTAGTACCTGTAATGGTAATCATTTATGTTTTACATGTCTGGATCAAGAAAAAATCCATCAGGATATTCGGCGATACCGGTTTGATGAGCAGACTTATGCCTTATGTATCTTTTACCAGAAGTCACATCAAATTTATTCTCTTACTTCTGAGTTTAACTTTGTTAATTATTGCCATTGCCGGACCTCAGTTTGGATCTAAAATCAGAGAGGTAAAAAGAAAAGGAATAGAAATAATAATTACACTCGACGTTTCAAATAGCATGATGGCACGTGACATACAACCCAATCGTCTTGAACGTGCCAAACAAGCCATTATGAGGCTTATTGATCAGCTTGAAAATGACAGGCTTGGTATGATTGTCTTTGCCGGCGATGCTTATACTCAGATTCCGATTACAAGCGATTATATTGCAGCTAAAATGTTTGTTGCAGGAGTAAGCACTAATATGGTTTCAAAACAAGGAACAGCTATTGGTTCAGCCATTGAACTGGCCATGAAATCATTTAGTCAGCAGGAAAATATAAACAAAGCAATTATAATTATCAGTGACGGCGAAAATCATGAAGGAAATGCTGTTGAAATCGCACGGAATGCAGCTGCAAAAGGTATTAAAATTTATACAGTTGGAATTGGCAAACCCGAAGGTGTTCCGATTCCTGTTTCTGAAAGCACTGTTGTTAAAGAGTACCGTCGCGACCGTAACGGAAATATAGTTGCTACTAAGCTCAATGAACAAATGCTCATAGAAATTGCAAAAGAGGGCAAAGGAAAATACTTCAGGGCTGTTTCAGGTAACCTTGGCCTGAATGAACTCTATCAGGCGCTAAATAAGCTTGATAAAACCGAATTTGAATCAAAAGTTTTTTCAGAATATGAAGAACAGTTTCCGGTTCTTGTCTGGATAACTCTGAGCATTTTAATTATTGAGCTCTTTATTCTCGATAGAAAAAACAAATGGTTGAAAAATGTTAAATTATTCTCATAATAGCCTTATGAAAAGAATCCTCATCTTATTAGCAGTATTAACACTGTCCTTGCCTTCCTTACCCCAGGCAACAGAAAGGAAGTATGTCAGAAAAGGTAATAAAGAATATGAGAATAAAAAATATGAGCAGGCAGAAGTACTCTATAGGAAAGCTCTTGAAAAAAATAGCAGCTTCAGAAAAGCTGAATATAATCTTGGAAGTGCGCTGTATAAACAGAATAAAAATGCCGCTGCTGCTTCTAAATTTAAAGGACTCACTGAAAATGAAAAAGACAGGATTGAAAAATCAAAATACTATTATAACATGGGAAATGCCTTATTTAAGGACAATAAAATTAATGAAAGCATAGAGGCATATAAAAATGCTCTTCGCAATAATCCATACGATGAAGATGCAAAACATAACCTTCAGCTCGCATTAAGGATGAAGGACAGGGGAGGGAACTCAAACAGTCAACAGAATCAACAAAACAAGGAGGATCAGCAAAACCAACAGAACCAGCAAAATCAGCAAAATCAGGATAAACAAAATCAATCACAGAATAATCGGCAGAACCAGCAGGATAAGCAAACAGAACAACAACAGAATCAATCACAGACAAAACATGGACAGATATCAAAAGAAGATGCAGAAAGGCTGTTGCAGGCCCTCGAAAATGATGAAAAGAGGGTATTACAAAAAGTAAAGGAAAAAGAATCACAAATAAGAAAAGTACAGGTTGACAAAGACTGGTAAAAATATTGTGCTATGAATAAATTACTCAGAATATTACCGGGATTAATTATTTCAGTATTTCTGCAATCATTTCTGATCGCACAGGATATTGAATTTAAAGCAATAGCTGAACCAAACGTTTTAAATGTAGGTGAGCAGTTTACAATTACTTATGAATCAAATCAAAAGATATCTGATATTAACCTGCCTGATTTTAATGATTTCCAGTTATTAGGCGGGCCAAGTATAGGACAAAGCACACAAATTGAATCTACTCCCGGCAAAACCTACACAAAGACTACTTATAGTTATACATATTATTTGCGCGCAGTCAAAGCAGGTAAATTTAACCTTGGCCCGGCTACTGCAAAATTTAAAAATAAAAACGTTCAGTCCAACACGCTGTCAATTGAGGTTGTTGGCAGTGGACAGCCTGCACCTGGATCAAAAGGACAGCCATCTCAGCCGTCTCAAAGTGCTCAGACAGCTTCGGCTGATGATGTCTTCGTAAGACTGATTTTAAGCAAGCGGGAGGCTTATGTCGGTGAACAAATCCTTGCCACCGTTAAGATATTTACCCGGGTAACATTGGCTGGAATTGACCAGAATTATAAAGGTCCTGATTTTACCGGATTTTATACAGAACCTGTTGAAGTTCCACCCTTAAGAAGCCTTGAACGTGAGAATATTGATGGTGTAATTTATTATACGGGTGTTCTTCAAAAAGTAATAATAATTCCTCAAAAGAGTGGTGAACTGGTTATCGAACCATTTGAACTTGACATAGCAATAAGACAGCAGATCAAGAGAAGGTCTTATGACATCTTTGATGAATTTTTTGGTCCTTCTGTGCAGGATATTCCCATGAAACTGAAATCAAACCGTGTTGTGGTTAGATGTAAACCACTTCCTGCAAACAAACCATCTACATTTACCGGAGCGGTCGGCGCATTTACTATAAACGCAACAGTCGATAAGACAAGGGTAAAAACCAATGATGCTGTTAATTATAAAATAACGGTTAAAGGCACAGGAAATTATAAAATAATTGATGAACCTGTGATTGAATTCCCACCTGATATTGAAAAATATGATCCGGTTATAAAAACCTCTTCCGAAAGTCCGATGAAAGGGGTTAAAACTTTTGAATATCTTATTATTCCTCATTATCCGGGTGAACTAAGAATTCCTCCTGTAACATTTTCTTATTTTGATATATCTTCTCATGATTACCGGACAATACATACCGGTGGTTTTACAATCATTGTTGAAAAAGGAACAGGCGATACTTTATTGCCTGTATATACCGGCCTGGCAAAAGAAGATGTCAAAATACTTACCAGTGACATTCAGTATATTATACTTAAGAATTCAAAGATTCTTTTTAACGGGAAATACCTTGTCAGCAATCTTTGGTTTTATTCTGCCTATATTGTTTTAGCTTTGTTTTTGGGAGTATTGCTTATCATTAGAAGAAATCATATTAAAAAATCAGGCGATGTCTTACTGATGCGTAATAGAAAAGCCAATAAGTATGCACGCAAAAGGCTTAAAAAGGCTGAAAAACTTGTTAGTTCAGAAAATTTAAAAGCATTTTATGATGAACTACTAAAGGCTATATGGCTTTATCTGAGTGATAAATTACTTATACCTATGTCAGACCTTTCAAAAGAAAATGCCGGCCATGCGCTTTCAAAACATAATGTAGACAACGAATTAATTAAAGACTTGTTTGAAATAATTAATGAGTGTGAGATGGCTAGATATGCCCCTGCTTCTGAGGCATTAAATACCCGGCAACTTCTTGATAAAGCCGAAAGGCTTATTGTAAAATTACAACAGGAATTAAGTTAATTTATTGAACAGTAAAAGCAAATACTAAAATAAGTATGATGAATTATATTACCAGACTCGCGTATTTTTTGTTTATTACAGTTTGCTTAACTGTAATGTCTGATAAATCATTTGCACAGATAGATTCCTTATTTGAGAAAGGCAACAGGCACTACCAGCAAGGTGAATATGATATGGCGCTGTATGCTTATAACCAGTTGTTGAGAGGTGCAAGAGTTACTCCTGAATTGTTTTACAATTTAGGAAACACATATTATAAAAAGGGCAATCTGGGGCTTGCTATAGTATATTATGAAAAAGCCAGACTATTGGCGCCAAATGATGAAAATATCAGACAAAACCTTGCCATTGCCAATGCTAAAGTTGTCGATAAAATTGACATCATCCCTGAATTTTTTCTGAAAAGATGGTTGCGCGGATGGATTAATTTATTATCATCAAATGCATGGGCACTGTTTAGCCTCATTTTATTTGCTCTGGCCCTTCTTTTTCTTTCATTATATATTTTTTCTGAAACCAAATTACTAAAAAGAATCGGGTTTTATTTTGCAGTTATTTTTTTGTTTTTTAGTATAGTATCTTTATGGAGCGCAGCTAAACGAAAAAATTTAATAACCGGTAATAATACAGCAATAGTTGTCATACCCTCTGTCAATGTAAAAAGCTCACCCGATGCCGATGGGACTAATGTGTTTGTTTTGCATGAAGGTACAAAAGTAATAGTAACTGACAGTATTGAGAATTGGAAAGAAATTAAAATTGGCAGCGGAAATAAAGGGTGGCTTGAAAGCATGGCAATACATCCTATTTAACCAATGATTTAACTAAAGTTTAAGATAAAAACATTAATTCTTCGCGAAAACCAACATATGAATGTAAACTCGACAAAGATTTAATTGAAAACAGAAGGTAAAGGGTTTTACTCAGCAAATAAATAACATATCAATCATTTGATAAAAAAAAGCTACCCAAAACAAGGGTAGCTTTTTTAAAGGCTATACTAAAACTAATTTATTATAATCTTATGATAACCGCTTATGTTTTCTTTCTTATACCTAACAAAGAAAACGCCTTTCGACAAATTGCCCAAATCTATCTTTGCAATACCTGAATGAACAGGATATTTATTGCTAAGAACAACTGCACCGCTTATGTCAGTAATCTCAACATCAATCATTCCATCAAATACTTTGTCGAATTCTATGTAAACTGCTTCTGTTGCGGGATTGGGATACAGTTTTATTTCTGTAATTTCTATGGTTCCTACAGAAACAACCGGATTGACAATGAAGTTAAACTGATCTTCAGCCATTGCACCGTTTAAATCGGTGGCGCGAACGGTAATAATGGCCGAACCTGTGCCAGCTTCATTAATTATAATATTAGTTCCGTTCACCGAGGCGGTAACCACATTAATATTCGAGCTTGCAACACTGAAGGTTAAGCTTTCGTTGTCGGCATCAGTAAATACGCCTACCAGACTTATACTACGATTGCCAAAACCTTCATCTACGGTTACATCGGATAGTGGATTAGCAACCACTGGAATAGCATTTATTCTCAAAGTGAAATCCGAATAAAGAACATTCCCTTTACTATCCTCGGCTCTAACCGTAATTAAGGTTGTACCAACAGATTTTTCATCTATTTGTATCTGCGAATCAACTAATGCAGCTATTGCAACGTTTTCATTGTTGCTTAATACCATAGTTGATACCAAATCATTTTCATACGTAAAATACCTGTCGGTTAAATCAATATTAAGCGTTGAGAAACCTTCGTTTAAAGTAGTATCATTATAAGGTTTTAAAAGTTTGATGTTCTCAACCTTAATACTTACAGGGATATTATGCTCAAAAGGTACTGGATCTTTGAAACCTAATGGAATATCATAATGGTATTCACCATCTATCAACCCCTTAGTGTTTATTGTTACTTCTTTCTTTAGAGTTGTTCCCGGTTTTATTGTATCAACAGGATAATTATTAAAAAGCACATTATCAACAAAAGCTTTCATTATTGATAAAGTAGCCGAATTATCTATATAACCTCCGTCTGCTGATGCATAAAGAAGGTATGCTAAATACGGAGCATCTTCTATCTGACCTATGTAATGGTAATCATTATCAGTATCCCATGAATAATCATGAGAAATTCTGGTGTCATTAGGTATTATAATCAAATGATTTACTGAAGGATCCCCTGCATTATATACCCTTTTTACAAGGCCGGTAAAGGATACTCCTCCTATTTTATAAACAATGCTGGCAGTATCAACATTTCCATCGCCATCAGCTCCTAATCCTCCTTCAATATAAAATTCACTGATACTATCCAGTTCTGCTACCAATGCAAAAAGCCCCGGCAAATGACGTGTGAAATATTCAGTGTTAGCACCAAATACATACTCGCCATTTCGTATTGTGTTATCTGAATATTCAATCATACCAATATTTGTATAAAGATAGTTGCCATTATCATACATGTCATCTCCTCCTCCATCCGAGATATAATCTGTTGCATCATAACTAAAATCATACCTATTGGGTATCAAATCAGTAATCTGATTATATAAAGTATTCAGGCTATCCAAACATTGATTAAGAGGAAGCTCTTTTATATTAATTAAGGTAATCTCTGTTTGACTATTGTTAGTAATTGAAACAGTATCTACTAAAACCGAGTCAGAAGGAAGATTATAAGATAATTGGGCAGGTACAATTGTTACAGGATTTTCAATAACATTAGCACTCAGATTAATTTCAAACTGTGGATTGGCTAAATCATTACTGAATATTGTGAGAGTTTCCGATATACTTCCTGACAGGCTTGAATTCAGTGCTACAGAAATAATTTTACTGTTTTTTGGCAGTAAATAAAAATTATTCTCAGCTACAGTAAAAGCAGTTCCTGTAATTTGAATATTATTGACAAACAAGGTGTCCGTTCCCTCGTTTCTAATTGTCAGTGGTTTTGTATATCTGGCGTTTGAAACAACATTACCAAAATCAAGTACACTATCGGCAGTGAATTCTGGTTTCCCTGTCACGGTAAGCGTAACATTAATGCTTTTAAAAACCGTACCTGTATAATCACTCTTTATTTCTATACTGGTCTTATAATTTCCACTCAATAAATCTGATGCATCCATAGTGCAATCAACAATTAAGGACTCGCCGGCACCCAGACTATAACCATTTATATTAGTAGTTAGCCACAATGGTACTTCAATTCTTGAATACTTAAAACCGCCTCCGTTTCCTCCCTGCGTCCACTGACTGAAATATACATCGAAATAGCGATTATAGTCAGGTAAAAACATAGATAATGTATTGCCGACCATGCTCGGAGGGTTCCAGCCTACGGCATTAACCCAACTAGAATAATCAGAAGGAGTGTTTTCGTACGTATGCCCCCAAGCCCAAGAAGTTTTCGCAGGCGATGATGTATTATATTCGTTTTCGACCGCTATATTAAAAATACCTTGCGTATTAGCTCTGGTTATCCATACATCCGTAGCTATTCTGTCCTGATTTATTGGCAAAGTATAGTCCGAATAATCAGATTTAGAAAAAACAATTTTAGAGTTTGGCATGGAAGGATAAATAACAAAGCTTACAGGTTCAGTTCCGTTATTTGTAATTGTGATCTGTTTTGTGTCGCTATCTCCGGCATTTATTGTGTCGGTAATTTCGGGTAAATCAACATTTAATACAGGAAAAGTGATACCATTACCTGAAAGATAAACATTAGTTACCGGATTTATCGGGTCATTTGACTCAATTGAAAGTGTATCGAATAATCCACCTGCTGTTTCAGGTTTAAAATATATTGTGAGGTATTGAGATTTGTCATGCGCAATATAAAGATTTGTTTTATCAACATAAAAATGATTTGAAAGGTTCGTTATGTTGGAAATTGTTAGTTGATCTGTACCGGTGTTTCTTAGTTCAATGCTGATAGAATCTTTATGAGTTATATATTCATCATTAAAATTAATATTTACATCATCAATCGTCAATTGCGGAGTCCCCTGAACTCCGTTGCCGGTCAGGTATATTTTTACTGAAGGATTTACCGGATCATTTGTTTTGAGTATGAGTGAATCATTAATTAAGTTAGCATTTTTAGGTGTAAAGTATATATTAAAATTTGATTTGCTTTGTCCCGGAAAAATCGCGGGT
>JAJUGM010000051.1 GCA_029268165.1 Bacteroidota bacterium | reverse complement strand
ATGTTTTGAGGCTTTCCATAAGCTGACTTCTGGAATTGGCTTTAATCCGGGTTTCTATATCATCAATATCCTTCAGCAACATTATTAAGCCTTCCTGTAACAGTATATGTTCATCATATATGCCAAGTATTATTTTATTCATATTGCACTATGTATTGAATAAAATCACTGCCGTTTTCTGTTTACCATTCATCAGAACAGTAAGCGGATGTTTAAACCGGACATGCTTCAGATAGTTTGTCCGATGAACGATTTCCTGCTTATGCAATATATTCCAGTTGATATAATCAGTCTTTGATGAATCCTGAACTGAAAAATAACCAATATTCATTGAAGTCACGTTATGAAAGAAATGTGACCCCAGTGAGGAATCAAGCGGAAAATTGGCCAGGCTGATTTCAACGATAACCCTGGCATTGGATATCTGCGACCATATTACAGGCAATCCAAGGTATGGGTCACGCGTGCCCCATCGGCCAGGTCCAATCAGAATGTATTGCCGGTTTTGTTTTGTCATTTTATTATTGATAAATTCCACTTCTGATGCAATTTCATAGGTTTTAAGCTTATTAAAGCGCTGGTTGTCCACAAATACCACGTCCTGGATGCTGTTTAACTCTCCGTTTCCCAAACTTGAAGTGGTAAAGAGTACAATTTTTGATTTATCGAGCTTACTGAAATCAATTTCCTGGTTAAGCTGACTTCCGACCAGAGGCTTAATTTGAAGCAGGTAAAATGAAGGCAGGTTATTCAAGGTATGGTTCAGGTCAACCGCGTATTCAATTTCCACTGGCGAGCCAAGGGCTTCTTTAACCGTATCGAGCATCAGATGAATGGTTCGGGCAAGAGGTATATAATCAAACTTCAGTATGTCAGCGAAATTAATAATTCGTGGCCCGGCAAAGCCAAGTCCGGGTTCAATACGGTCATTTGCCTGATTATACACTGAAACGCAATGCTTAAGAGATCCATGTTTTTCAGCCTGGCTGATGTCAAGCAATGCCAGCGATGCCAGTTCACCTTTATTCAGATAGTCAAAATTCTGTTTCGAGCAATCGAGGGCATAAAATTGCACCTGCGAACTGTTGATCAGGTCTTTGGTGGTAAACATCTCAATTTTCGGATATTTTGGTGAAAACCGGTATGATTTCCACCCCTCCACAACATAAGTCCCCAGTCCGAAAGCAGCAACTGCAAAACCTTCATCAGCTTTCATGTGCGCTACAGGGTAGTAATTTATCGATTGTGCAATGCCGCTGATATGGGGATAATAATAATTTTCATACTGATTACCGATCAATTCCTGTAAAACGACGGCCATTTTTTCTTCTTCAACCTTACGATGAATAGCCCTGAAATAACTTTTTGAACTGTCAGAATAAACAGAGGCAAAGACCAGTTTAATTGCTTTTGTCAGATTTGCCAGAACAGTTGATTTCTGAGTGCGTTTGTTAGGGATAATATAGGTATCAAAAACACCTGCAAAGGGTTGTGAAAGCGAATCTTCAGAAAGGCTCGATGAACGGATGGCAATTGGCTTGTCAACCTGCTCGATAAAGAATTCAAGTTTCTTAATTAATGCCGGTGAAAGACTGGCATTAATAAAATAATTCCGGATTTCTTTATAACTAAGGCCAGTGTTGATAATAACCTCAAAAAGCCTGTTTTTTTCAATAAAATATTCAAACTCATCTGTTCCAATGATAACAGTTTTAGGCGTCCGGATATTGATTTCTTTGGTTACTTCAGAGAAATCGAGATTATTCACCAGGGCATTAATAAATGCTAGGCCTCTGCCTTTGCCACCGAATGAGCCCCCGGAAAAAGTGACAATGTTTTTCTCGTCAAGGGTTGCTGTTTCATCAAAGTTAAGTACCTTGCCTCTTTTCTTTACTTCCTTGTATTTTTGTATGGTTTCAATGAAGAAGCGGCGTGATTCTTTAACCTCGCTATAATCACCCACTCTCATTGGATTAAGCGTCCTGGCCAGCTCAATTTCGCCCCGTGACATTAACCACAGAGAAAACTGATTTTCAGAGGCATGAAGGTAAAAAGACTCATCGGGTATTTCATGCAACAGCGCTTCAAATTCACGCAGGGAATGAGCAACTGCAATCTGTTTTCCTTCTTTGTCCCTGAAAACAAAATCGCCAAAACCCAGATAATAGGTAATGAATTTCTTTAAATCATTTAACAGTGTTTCAGAGTTTTTGTTTATGAAAGTAACATTCAGTTTCTTGGCAACACGTTCGTTACGCTTGTCTGACGATTGTAATATGATAGGTAAATTTAAAACCTGCGACTGAACATGTTTGATAAATTTAATCCCTGCTGTTTTATCCATCTTACCGTCTCTCTCAAATTCAACATCAGATATTACACATAACAAAAAGTCCTTGTACTTTTCAAAAACATACATGGCGTCTTCATAATTCTTTGCCAGCAATATCTTAGGCCTCGACCTCATTTTACATATTTTGTCGAGTTCGTTTTTCTCAACTTCGGGCAGCAATTGCTGTACCTGGCCAAATACAATGGCATAAAGCATCTGAAGGTATTTTGAATAATAAACCACTGAATCTTCAATTAATAATATCACTCTTACCAGGCCTATATGGGTGTCGTTATCAACATTTGCCCTGTCTTCTATTGATTTGACAATAGCAAAGAAAATCTGCGAATTACCGCTCCATACAAATAGTTTATCAATGGATTTTACCTGTGGCACAAGTTCTTCAAAATACTGAATATTGCTTTTCTGGTTAAGCAATAAATAAACCAGCAGGTTATGCTTTTTTTGTTTTATCTGTTGACTTAAAGTTACCGGTGTTTCTTTATCAAGGCCTACCATAATAATAACCAGGTCGAAATGTGTGGTATCAAGTAATTCAATTGCTTCTTCAGACGAAGTAACACCAGTAATGCGGGGCAACGAAAACAGACTGTACTGATAAATAATTCCCATAAACTGTTCAAAAAAGCTGTCTTCGTTCTCAAGGATAAAGGCATCATATAATGTTGCCACAAAAAGTATTTCCTTTACCTTGTACTTCATCATATCAAGGTAAATATACTTATCAATGGTTTGCTGATTGAAAAATAACTGCAGCGGCCTTTTGTTTTTTATGAGCGACTGGCGGTATTCATCGGGTTTATATGGTTCAATTTCTTTGAATTTGGTTTTACTGTATATTTCCCTGCCTTTGTAATTATTAATATAACCGCTAAGCAGTTTACCTATGTTAATAATCAGCTGCCGTTCTTCTTTAAGGAAAGGGCCTTCATATACTACAGGAAACTCTTTAAGATAAAATACTTCTATACTGCCTTTTTTATTGTCAATAGTATTGAAGTTTTCACGCTGAACCCAGGGGGTTTCACTAAATCGTCTGCTGATATAAGTCCGGCCTTCATAGCTGATTCTCACAGCCGTATGTTTCGGGTATTGCCACGACTTAGGCAACAGTTCAGCTATTTTCTGCAAGGTTTCATCAATGGGCAGACCTTCAGAAATAATACGTGAAGTTTGATTAATTACCTGTAATTCTTTCACTCTTTCCCTGTTTTCATGAAGCAGGGAATTAAAAACATCCTTAGCTGCAGATCCTGCTATTAATCCTGCCATGTTAATCAGCAGGTTGCGTTCTTCCTTCAGAAATGGACCCTCATCTGCTTCAGGAAATTCTTTCAGATAGAATACTTCTATAACTCCCTTGGTACCGTTGGGGGCTTCGAAATCCTGACGCTGAACCCAGGGCGTTTCTTTAAAATTTTTACTGGTGAAAATGTGGGAGTCGAATTTGATGCGTGCTGCCGAATATTCGGGATACTGATAAGCCTCGGGAAGTATGTTACATATTATCTGAAGTGATTCTTCAATTGACTTGCTCTGACGCAGAATCAGCGATGTCTGGTTCAGGCCGCGTAATTCTTTCAGGCGCTCGGTATTCTTTATCAGAAGCTCCTGCAGCGACTTCTGAGAGGCTGTCCCTGAAATCAAAATGGCCAGATTATCCAACAGATCCCGCTCTTCTTTTAAAAACGGTCCTTCGTCGGCAACCGGAAATTCTTTAAGATAAAATATCTCTATTTTCCCCTTTTTGCCATCAGGCGTTTCAAATTCCTGTTGCTGCACCCATGGTGTTTCCCTAAAACGCTTGCTTTTAAATACCTGGTTGCCATAAATGATTCTTGCAGCAGTATATTCAGGGTATTGCCACGCTTCCGGCAGGAATGAACATACTTCCTGTAAAGCCTCTTCTATGGCCGCTGACTTTTTAAGCACCTCGGCAGTGCGGCGAATACCTTTAAGCTCTTTTATTCTTTCAGTATTGTCGTGCAAAAGCTTTTCAAGTTGCTTTTTTGAAATGGCGCCAACAATTAATGCGGCAATGTGAACAAGAAAACTGTTATCCTTAGTTAAAAATTCTTTATCAAACAACTCTAAGGACTTGTCTGAAAAAAAGACCTCAATAACTCCCTGGGTCTTATCAGGGGTTTCAAAAGCATGCCTCTCCAGCCATTGAGTTTCTGTGTATTTATCGCTGAAATATGACTGGTTATTGTAAATAATCTTTACCGAAACATATTCGGGATTGGGATATCCTTGGGATATAATATTGCACGTCTTTTGCAGCGCCATGTCAACTGATTCCGATTCGTTCAGTGCCTGAACAATTTTACTGGCAGCGGCAAGTCTGAGTTTTTCAACAGGTTCTGTTTTTGGTTTTGTTATCATTACTATATATAAAATGCGGGTATTACTTTTTGTTTTTTTGTGAATCAATAAGGTGAATCAGTTCAAAATATGATTTATCCGCATGTTTTATAAACACATCATTGTGAAATTCATCCATTACTGATAAAACAGGCAGTACCGGTTGCCACTGATTATTGTCGAAGCAGTTAAGAAAAACTTCAAACAGCTTATTAATACGCAACAGTGCTTCAATCAATACTTTTTTTCCTTCGGCAGTAATTCTGATCCTCTTGTTTCTTCTATCCTGATCATCCCTGAATTCCTTTACCAGATTCATCCTGGTAAGTCTTTTCAATATGTCCACACCCGTAGTATATTCAACCAGGTTAAGGTGAATGACATCTGTCTTTTTCAGTGCTGTATTCTTATTCAGAGAAAATAAAAAATTAAATTCAGTTATTGTATTAATAGGAAGACCCTCAAAAAACCTTTTTATATAAAATTCCTGATATCTGGATAACCGTGATATAAGCAGCATAAAATGCTGGCGGGGGCTCAAATCGGGATTCATTTGCTGTGACAGGTTAGTATGCTTTTCCGGCTTTATACATCCGTTTTTAAGCTCATTGCTCAGACTTAATCTGAGCCATTCACAAAAATCATCTATAGAAGATGATCCTGTGGTTTCTTCAAACTGTTGCCAGTAACCGATAAGTTGCTGAATACTTTCGTATTTTTTTGGCATTGTGAAAAAAAAGTTGTAATTTTATATATTATGTTTTCATAATAATATATTACGAAAATATAATATTTTTTATAAAAAAACACTTTTTTATGACATATTATATCAATACCGACAAATGCACAGCATGCGGGATGTGTAAAGAGGTATGCATGAATAATGCCATACTGGACTTTAATGATTTCTATGTAATAGATAATTTATGGTGCATCGACTGTGGAAGTTGTGCAGTAATGTGTTATGAGAATGCCATTACATACAACGGCCTTGAATCAGAGCATCAGGATGAATTTAATAATGAAATAACCGAATTGCAGCCTATCGAATATTTTTAAAAGAACATTTATGCCGGTTACCCAATCCTCCCGTAATATCTCATAAATCCTGCCCTGTCATACATTGAAGGATCAACTGTGTGTGTTGTTCTTATTTTGCCTTTAAACTGACTGATTGAAAAAAAGCCTTTGCGCAACATCCATTGTTCAATTTCATGAATCATTTTGGTTATATAAGTCGTACCATTTAAATACAGTGTTGATACCACCTGAACCGCATCAGCACCAGCAAGTAGTTGCTTTATAACCACATTGCTGTGGTGTATACCGTTTGACCCAACCATACTGCATTTTGCCGCACCGGATATCATTGATATCCATTTAAGTGATAATACATAATCTTCCCGGTTTGAAAGCATTTTACCCGGTGATATGCTCAGGTTATTGGTATCAATATCAATAAAATATGGTTTACTGAACAGCACCATGCCTTTGACACCGGATGATGATACACTGAGAATTGTTTCCCTGAGGTTGGTATACATGTAACTGAGCTTAACAGCTAGCGGAACCTTTACTACAGCAAGCACACTTTTGATTATTCTTTCAAGGTTTTTTTCATCATTCTTTTGCTGATGGTTAATCAAATGGCATACATTTATCTCAATGGCATCGGCTCCGGCCTTCTCTATATCGCCTGTAAAATCAATCCATTCTCCATTTGTCCGGCAGTTGATACTGGCTATTACGGGGATGGTAATATTCTTTTTAACTTCCTTAATGAATTGAAGATATTCAGTTGCTTTATCTGAATGCCGTTGGTTATATTTGTATGCCTCAGACATTTCTTTTTTTACACCAGGTTTTGTATTGCAATCCTTTTGCTTCGGGTCTTCAACTGATTGCATAATTTCTTCTTCAAAAATTGACTTAAGCACTATTGCTCCGGCACCACTTTTTTCAAGCTGCAGTATTGTGTCAACTGTCCCTGTGAGGCTGCAACTGCCTACAATAATGGGATTTTTTAAACGTAATCCCATATAGTCAGTGGATAAATCTGTCATTTCTGGTAATTTTAATGCAATGAAAATAATGCATATTATGTCACAACCTGCCAGAAATAAACAAATTACGTATTTATTTTACGTGTTTGACGTAATGTTAAAAATTCTCGCCCGTATTATTGATCTATTCCCTTATATCTACTGCCTTATAACTTAAACCTAAGTAAGATGAATAAAAACACAACCATGCGAATAAAAAGCTGATGTATTATTATCCGCCCGGATGAATTTGTTTATTCATCGTACTTGGGTTTAACTTTTATTCAGCTTTCCCTTTCCTGAATTTTATCTTCGTCAGTAGCGTCTCATTTTCGTCATATATCCACCATACTCCATCTTTCTGGTCATCTACATACTGGCCTTTTATTTTAACCCTTCCGTTTTCATAGTATTCTGTATAACTGCCATGACGGAATCCGTTTTTCAGTTCGAACTCAACTTTAATTGTCCCGTCAGGATATGTGTCCCTGTATATTTTAAGGTTGGGGTTGCCTGGAACATAATCGTCTACTGCTAAGAGCATCTTATTAATTTTGTTTTCCTGTGTTTCAGGTTCCGGCATTTCACTATTCATTGCTGAATCTGTTGTCATTACTGATGAGTCTGCCGGAATGACCATATCTTCAATTATTTCAGTAGTACGTTTTTCATTAAACTGCACCATCAACCGGGTTTTAAAAATGGCACCCTCGGCTTCAAGCTGAAATCCGAAATAGGGAAAACACAAAATATATTTCTTATTGTTTTCAATATTTTCCCATGTTAAAGGAGTTACCTGATATCTGATGCTTTTAAGAAACTGCTCTGTATTGATTATAGCAAGAATGTTTGACCTGCGGCTAAAGTTGCCTGAAAAGGGCATGTAGTCTTCCACATCTGCCAGTAATTTTTTTTCAGTAACGCCATTAATAATGACTTTCAGTGTTTGAGGGTGGTTACTGAATACCACATAATCGCCAACATAAGTATAATAAGGTTTTTCCAGTTTCTGAAAATACTTGCCGAGTATGATTTTGAAAAAACCTTTCATGGCAAGAAAATTAATTGTATATCCTTTATATTCAATCTCCTGAAACTTAACCGGTGTTCTTTTTCTAACCTGTTTCATCACATAATCGAGGTTTTCTTTAGCTTCTTTAATATTATTCGCTTTCAGCATTATTGCGAACTCATTGTTTTTACCAAGACCCATGGGTGCTATATGAACCATAGCTGCTTCATCAGCTATCCAGTCCATGATGTTTTTGCGCAGGTCAATTTTAAGATATTTTTCCACCTGTCTTATTGCATCTTCGGCCTCAGCATAGCTCTTTGGCACTTCCTCAAGGTTTGACAGTATATTGTCGTAATAAACCGTGAATTTTTCAAAGCCCAGAGAGACTGAAGACGCTGTTTGCTGCGGCAATATGTCAGTCAAACCGGTTTTGCCTTTACCCGACCTTATTATGGCTCTGAATGCCGACATTATACTGTCGTTAAAATTAGTATAGCCCTCACATACAATCAGATTATCATCCTGTATATTAAAAGCAAGACCCGAATAAAACAAACTTTTACTTAACTGGCGGAGATTAGGATCGGCAGTAACCAGCATGGTGTTCAGGTAATCGTCTAATTGTGCATAACTGATATATAATCTGAATAAACCGGTTGACTTTACTCTTTCATGAATAGAAAAAAAATTAAAGTCTTTGGCCAAAGCCGGACTTTTAAGCTGTAAAACAGCCGATTCAATAAGTTGTTTGCTGAATGACGCTACCAGAATATTGTTTAGAAAAGATAAATAAATCATCTGGTTATCTTTCTTGCTTTTTAACTGATGGATTTCCTGCCCCTCAAAGGTATTGGTGGTAATTTTATAATTTTCCAGAAAGCCACTGACATAATCCTTTACAGGAAGCAATTTTGATATTCTTTCGAGATCAATTGCATATGCAAAGTCATAGCGCCTATCAGGCAGGACATGCATAGAAACAATCATATTTCTTTTGCCTATATATCTTGCCAGAAGATCATTTCGTCGAATAACAGAATCAATCGAATTTATGCCTTTCTCAAAACGGGCAAACAATGAATGTTTGCTCACTGCTTCCCATATTTTGCTTTTGGTAAGGCTTTCCCACATTCTGTATGAATTATCTGTTTCAATGATAAATACAGGTTTTGCAGGTATTACGGAATAGGCTTCAACCTTTTTGTAAGGGCTTAGCAGATGCCATGCCAGATAGCCTCCGCCTCCCAGAATAATAAAGGCAAGCAACCAGCGGATAAATTTTTTCATTGCAGCATACTGATTTATTGCGATGAAGTTATGAATAAGATTAATAATTACAAACAATCCTGATACATGCTTCGGTTTAGCATCGCTAAAGAAAAAATACAATAAAAAGCATCAATTATCAATTAGGAACTTTGAAGCGTTCTTACCGGCTGATGTATCCAGTATGCATATATAAATACCTGCCGGGTAGTTACTGGTATTAAGCAGGTATGTATTGCAGCCTGCCGGGAAATTTAAACCGCTTATTGCTGTCATTTGCCTGCCGGTTGTGTTATATATATTAAGTGACGCGCATATATGCTGCGGAATGTCAAAATTCAATATAATTGTATTCATTATGGAGCATATCTGCATTGATAAGCATGCTGCATCACGCCCGGAATTATTCATGGCAGTTGATAATGTCGTTACAGACCCATGGCTTGGCGCTGATTCCTTAAAATAGTAATTCACAGTATTAATGGAGTAGCTATATCTGGTGTTGGGTAATGCCGTATTATCGGTAAAATGAGATGAATCTCTGTCAAGTATTGTTATTAAATCGCCATCTCTGTAAATTCTGTAACACCAAATTATTTTATCCTGTTGATTCTGATCTGATGGTGCATTCCATTGGAGCAGCGGTTTGTTATTATCACCCAGTTTGCATGAAAATGCATCAACTGGATCGGGGATACCATGTTCGGAGCCCAGCTTTTGTGCAAATAGCCATGGATCGAGGGTTGTTTCCCGGCCTGCATTTTCCCAGCTATTATGAGCTACACCGGGATATTCGGTATAGCGCACTAATGTTCCGCCCGCCTCAAGAATAGCATGATACATGTTACGCGACTGGCTTACCGGCACTATGGGGTCTTTATCTCCGTGAAAAATCCAGAGAGGAGTATTCTTAATTAAAGAAGCCGTTTCGGGATTTCCGCCTCCGCATATAGCATAGGCTGAAGCAAACATACCGGGCCGGCTCGCAAGGACATAAAACGTGCCAAACCCTCCCATTGAGGTACCTCCCACATGCATACATGCCTGGTCGATATTAAAATGTTTCAGTGTTGAGTCAAGCGCTCTGAAAGTCATGCGGATGGCATAGGTCTCCTGCATATCCCAGCTTGTGCCCCATCCGCCCGTATAACTGGTAAGGCATTTGGGGGTGAGGACAATAGTCGGGAACTGAGCCTGAAAATCCGGCTGATACCATGAAAAATTCCAGGAGGTTGTATCGGAGTAACCGTGCAGGTAAAGCATCAGGTGATATTTCTTTTCAGGATTGTAATCGGGAGGAACAAAAAGTCCGTAACGAAACCCTTCAATATAATGGTCTTCATAGCCCGGTGGCAGACAGTTTACCCGAAGCGGTTTCATAAACGTTGAAACTAAAAAAAATAGAATCAGGATTCTGTTTAAACATGTCAATGGTTTCATGGTAATTTTAGTCATTGGTTTATTACATGACCATTTCTGAGAAATAATCCCTATATTTTTTCAGTTTGTTTTATTTCTTCTGTATTTTGTAAAGAATTTCTCTGTTTTTTATTTATTAACGCCTGACTTCGTCGCTTTTTTCAAAATTTCAATTTCCGTAAACGCCAATTATTTGATATTCTATTTTTAACCTAAGTATGATGAGTACATAAATTCATCATACCTGGGTATAAAAAACTGTTAAGTCTTTTTCTCGACAAAAATTCCTACTTTTGTATGATAAAAATTAAACAATATTATTATGTGTGATACCTGTGGCTGCGGAACATCTGAAACAAACTTTACATTATTAAGGTCTGAAAATCAGCAAACAAAAAATGCAAATTCTCTGCCCGGCCACCCTCATAATGATAATCATAAAAATCCGGAAAACCATATCCATCACCATGAACATCACCACAACCACGAGCGCGGCCCTGATCATGATCATTTTCACAATCATATCCATCACGATGAACACGTCCATCACCATGAGGATGCCAGCGTCAGAACAATTTCATTAGAAACTGAAATACTGCAGAAAAATAACCTGCTCGCCCAGCGCAACAGAGGCTTTCTTGAAGCGCGGGGAATTACTGCTATTAACATGGTTAGCTCACCCGGCTCAGGAAAGACTACTATACTAGAAAAAACAATTGCTTCCCTGAAGGACAAATACCCTATATATATAATTGAAGGCGACCAGCAGACTTTAATTGACGCACAACGTATACAATCAACGGGTGTGCCGGTTGTGCAAATCAATACCGGCAGCGGCTGTCATCTCGATGCAGGAATGGTAAATAAAGCGGTTAAAGATCTTAATCCTATGCAAAATTCCTTGCTTATTATTGAAAATGTTGGCAATCTGGTTTGTCCTGCACTGTTTGACCTGGGAGAAAATTACAGAGTGCTGATTGTAAGTGTAACCGAAGGCGAAGACAAACCGCTCAAATATCCGCAAATGTTTATGAGTTCACACCTCTGCCTGATAAACAAAACCGATCTGCTGCCTTACATAAAATTTTCCGTTGACAAGCTTAAGAAATATATCAACCAAGTTAATCATCATCTCGAATGTATTGAATTATCAGCACTTACAGGTGAAGGGTTTAATAAGTGGTTAAGCTGGGTGGAAGAAAAAATGTCTTTATGATTTCGGGTAACAGATTCGAATTACCAGATGTCATTTATCTGATAGTGTTGTTATGTATACTGCCCGACGAAAAGCAAATCTAAATCTCTGCGTTCTTATCCCCCTAACCACTCCTTAAACTTCGCCGCTTTATCCCTGCTGACAATTACCGCTTCAACAGACTGAGGCTTTAGTTCTAGTTTAAGCCTACCGTTAAAATAGGCATGAATTTTTGTAACTGAATGAATATGGACAATATATTTACGGTTTAACCTGAAAAACATGGCTGGGTTTAACTGTTTTTCAAGTTTATCCAGTGAAATATCAATCGCATAAGCCATGTTATTATTAGTTATTATGTCAACCATTCCTTCATCTGCAACAAAATAAGCAATTTCATCAATGCTGATATGTTTATACTGATCACCTATTTTGACAAGGAATCTGTTTTTATAGCCTATTTCGGGCTGGTTAAATAATAAACTCATTTTTGCCCAGGAAAAGTTAAACTGTTGTTTCCTGAACTTGTCAACAGCATTTTTAAGCTCTTTAAAATCATAGGGTTTGACCAGATAGTCCACACTGTTTACCTT
>JAJUGM010000050.1 GCA_029268165.1 Bacteroidota bacterium | reverse complement strand
GATCTCATTGAAAATATCACAAACAGTAGCTGGCAAATTATAACGCCTGCCTCAGACCGGAGCCGCTCGCGTGAAGAAACACCTGAAAAAAACATTCGTGCACAGGTGGATTATGTATATCCGATAAAGGAAAATACCAAATTTGAAGCCGGATTGCAGTCAAGGTGGGACATTGATAACAGCGATTATATTTATGAAGATTATGACCCCGACCAGAACAACTGGGTAAACAATCCCAATATCAGCAATAAACTTGAATATGTCGATGCCATTCAATCTGTTTATGGTATTTATACCGGAACTTTCAAAAACTTCGGATATCAGGTAGGATTGCGCACTGAATATGATAACCGGTATATTAATCAGGTAACACTCAATGAAGATTATCGTTATGAAAAACTGCATTTCTTCCCCTCATTTTATATTACAAAGCAGTTCCCCAAACAAATGCAGTTGCAGCTGAGTTACAGCCGTCGCATCAGAAGGCCCCACGAACGCGACCTAAATCCTTTCAAGGAAGTAATGGATAACCAGAATATACGGGCAGGTAATCCTTACCTGGTTCCGGAGTTCTCAAATTCATACGAATTAAATTTCCAGCTTCCGTTTAAAAAGAATTTTATTTCTCTGGAAACGTTTTACAGACAGACTGCAAACACCATCTCATGGTTTATTATTTATGATTCAGTATCAAATGTGTTTATTAACACGAGCCGTAACGCCGATAAAGAATCGTCAGCAGGTGCTGAGCTCATGGCAAATATTAATATTGCAAAATGGTGGCAGGTAAATCTTACGGGAAATATATTCCGTTATACCCTTTCGGGTGAGAATGATGACGGCGACTTTGTTGAACGTACGACTACCTCATGGGGGTCAAACGGCAATATGATCTTCAGGCTAAAATGGGATACACGCATTCAGATAATGGGTATGTACAGGGGTCCAAGTGTTACCCTTCAGGGCGAACGTGATGGTTTCTTCTTTACCAATTTTGCTATTCGCAAAGACCTGTTTAATAAAAAGTTAAGCCTGACACTTAATATTCGTGATGTCTTTGGAACGGCGAAAAATTCTTTCACCTCAAAGGGTACCGGATTTTATACTTTCAATGAATTCAGGCGTGAAGCGCCGGTTGTTATGTTAACAATATCATACCGGATAAATAATTATAATATGCAGCAAAGACGCAATAGCAATGGCGAGGAAATAAGAGAAATGGACTTTGAGGACGAAATGCAATAATCAGTAGCCTTTCTTTTCAAGAAACATTCTTATTGCAGCCTGGTGATGAAAAGCCAGATTCATGGATAAAACCTGCTGAACAGGAATCCATTCAATGCCGGAAACTTCCTTTTCGTCTGATTTTAAGTTGCCGGCAGCTTCTCCGTAAAAAAGAAGGACGACATTGTGTATGTTGAGATCAGGAAAGATTTCATCCTGGTATCCGAGGAAAACAGGGTTAAAATCAAGACTGGTTTCTTCTTTTACTTCGCGAATTACAGCATCAGTAACCTTCTCGCCCATATCTACATGTCCTCCGGGCATGCACCAGTAGTATTTAAAAGGCTCTATGTTACGTTTTGTAAGCAAAATGTGCAAGCTGCCATTAATCATTTTTGAGATTATGGCACCCACAGTTATATGAGGCACTTTTTCATATATCATCGCAGGAAGATTACTTATTTCGTTTATTGTTCAAATATATGCAATTTGCATCAGAAGCCAAGCAATAAACCAAAAACATATCTTTATCTTTTGAATAACTGAAAAGGCAAAATCACTACCAAAAAAAGTCAGTTTTTCGTATATTTAAATATTTATCATCGTTTAACTTTAATAAGCATTTTGCATCAAGATGTTTAATTAAAATTATCATAGCCATGAAAAAAGTATGGTTTTTATTTTCATTGTTGTTTTTTGTAAGCATTCATGTCAAATCGCAGGCATGGACGGTTTATAACGGAAATGAACTTCCTACAGAGAGTACTCCGGCATTTGTTGCCGGTGATAATTCACCCGATGCCGGATTTGTGGCCGAAGTAATTGCTGATCCTGATTCAGCAGGCAATAAACTTTTTAAGTATGATCATCCTGTAATTGAAGGGAAACAGACATATAAAATGGAATGGAATATCGGCACAGGAACACAAGCCACAATAGTCGCGCGTATTAAAGGTATAGCTGGCTCAAATTCCATAAGGGTAGCAGAAATTGACGTACGTAACAGCACAAGCGGTGTAGGGTCAAAACTACAAATACGTTACGACGATTCTGTTCAATTAGAATCCCCGGCTATTGCGGCTTACCTTAATAACTCAGACGAATGGCATATTTACCGGTTTGTAATGAACGGGGCTGATTTCACGGTTTATGTTGATGAAAACCCTACGCCGGTATTATCAGGAACCTCTACCAAAGCCAGAACTGATAATTGGTTTAAATTTGGCGACCAGAGTGCGACTTATTCCCATTCAGCACTTTTTGATTATATCATCTGGGATGTAACCGGAGCTTATGCCCCTGGTCAGGGAGCGCCAATCCCCGACACACTGAGTAAACATTATTTTGGCGAACAGACAAATAAAATTATAGAACAGTCAGTTGATAAACCTGTAATCTTCCCAAATCCTTCCAAGGGTGAGATAAAAATTATTGCGCCTGCAGAATGGATAAATGCTGCTTATTTAATTGTCAACCCTATGGGTCAGCTTGTGCAGAGCGGAATGATTAAAGATAAAAATATGGTAATAAGAACCAACAAACTAGCTGACGGTTCCTATACAATTATTATTCAATCAGGTGAACAAAAATTATACAGTGAACAGTTTGTACATATTAAACCATAAGAAACAACTGCTTACATTCATCTATTTTACATATCCAGGTCCCTTTATAATTCAAAGCTCCTTTTAAAAGGAGCTTTTTTATTGATAAAATCAGCATTCAGAAACAAGTTTATATGCACTAATAAGCTTTTTGCCGCAAAAAAGAGTTTGAATAAGTCATGTTTTTCCTATTTTTATCCCTGATTACACATTTCAAATCCTGTTTTTACATTTAGTAAATAGCTTTTCAATTGCATGATACAAATTGATAACACATTGGTAAGTGATGATCTGGTTACCGGGAAATTTGTCTGCGACCTGAAGAAATGCAAAGGAGCCTGTTGTGTATTAGGTGATTCTGGCGCGCCGCTTGAAAATGATGAAATATTGATACTTAAAGAAATATTTCCTGAATTAAAGCCCTTCATGCGCAACGAAGGAATAAAAGCAATTGAAGAGCAAGGTGTATCAGTGCTTGATGAAGAAAACGAATATGTTACCCCCTTGATTGAAGGCAAAGAATGTGCCTATGTGATATATGAGCAAGATATTGCCCGATGTGCAATTGAAAATGCTTATCATGCCGGCGTCGTTAATTTCCGCAAACCGATATCGTGTTTTCTTTATCCTGTTAGAATAAAAAAGTATAAAAGTTTTGAAGCAGTAAATTATGATATCTGGAATGTTTGTGATGCGGCAAGAATATTAGGCCGTTCAACAAATGTAGCAGTTTATAAATTTACTTCATCAGCACTAAAGCAAAAATACGGTGAAGAATGGCTTAAAAAACTGAATGACGCAGCTTCTGAAATTATGGCAGATTGAAAAAATGCAAAAACCAGGCATTAGATTACAAAATATTTACATTTTATGATTATACCCCCATATTTTATTTTTATATTTAATTAATTTTATTATTTTATAAAAATATTTTAATTTTTTATAGGGTATATTAAAAAATTTTATATTTTTGACCCATAAATAATATAAATTTTTTGAAAATGGCAATAATAAGATTTAAAGCAATCGAAGAATCCCTTCACCACAAGCCGGTGAAATACGATCCGCCTGCAGGGTTAATATCAGAATACTTTGGGATGAATGTATTCGATAAGAAGAAAATGCAGAAATACTTATCTACCGAGGCATTTAATCACGTTATGGAGGCTATTGACAAAGGAAGTCGTATTGACCGCAAAATAGCCGATCAGGTAGCTTCGGGTATGAAAGCATGGGCTATTGAAAACGGAGCAACACATTACACTCACTGGTTTCAGCCTTTGACTGAAGGAACTGCTGAAAAGCATGATACCTTTATTGATTTTAAAGAAGACGGAGAGGTCATTGAAAGCTTTTCAGGCAAGCTTCTGGTTCAGCAGGAACCTGATGCATCAAGCTTTCCCAGCGGAGGAATAAGAAATACCTTTGAAGCCAGAGGCTATACAGCATGGGATCCTTCATCACCTGCATTTATTGTAGGAAAAACCTTAAGCATTCCTACAATATTTGTATCTTACACAGGTGAGGCGCTTGATCATAAGACACCTCTGCTTAAGGCTTTATATGCTATTGACAAGGCAGCAGTTGATGTTTGTCAGTATTTTGACAAGGATGTTACAAAAGTGATTTCAACATTAGGCTGGGAACAGGAGTATTTTCTTGTTGATGAAGCACTTTATCAGGCACGTCCTGACCTGATACTTACCGGACGGACACTGATGGGACATGCATCTGCTAAAGACCAGCAGCTTGAAGATCATTATTTCAGCTCAATCCCTGAAAGAGTTACTGCATTTATTAACGAATTCGAAATTGAAGCTTATAAGCTGGGAATACCTGTTAAAACAAGGCATAATGAAGTAGCTCCTAACCAGTTTGAATGTGCCCCTATTTTTGAGGAGTGCAACCTTGCCGTCGATCATAATGTTTTACTGATGGACCTGATGAAAAAAGTGGCAAAACACCATAATTTCGCAGTACTGCACCATGAAAAACCATTTAATGAGATAAATGGTTCCGGAAAACATTGTAACTGGTCACTTGCAACAAATACCGGCGTAAACCTGCTTTCACCTGGTAAAAATCCGAAATCAAATCTGCAGTTCCTTACTTTCCTTGTTAACATAATAAAAGCAGTATATAAACATGCTGACTTACTGAGGGCAAGTGTAACTTCAGCCGGTAATGCACACAGATTAGGAGCCAATGAAGCCCCTCCTGCAATAATTTCTGTTTTTATAGGCTCACAGCTGACAAAAATGCTCGGACAGCTTGAGAAAAAGGTATCCAGCAAAAAAATGACACCTGATGAAAAAACTGAACTAAAACTCAATATTATTAAAGTTCCTCAGATTTTGCTTGATAATACCGACCGCAACCGTACTTCACCATTTGCTTTTACAGGTAATAAATTTGAATTCCGCGCGGTTGGTTCATCTGCCAATCCCGCTGCTGCAATGATTGCACTTAATACCGCCGTTGCCGAACAATTGGTTGAATTTAAGAAAGATGTTGACAAACTCATAAACAAAGGCGTAAAAAAGGATGAAGCAATCTTTCAGATAATCAGGCAATACAGTATTGAAGCCAAACCCATCCTTTTTGAAGGCAACAATTATTCTGAAGAATGGAAAAAAGAAGCTGAAAAACGCGGGTTAAAGAACATTACCAATCCGGTAGAAGCACTTGATTATTACCTTACTGAAAAATCAAAGAAATTATTTACCAGTTTTGATGTAATGAGTGAACGCGAACTGGAAGCCCGCACCCATGTACGCTGGGAAAGTTATACAAAAAAAATTCAGATTGAATCACGCGTGCTTGGAGACCTTGTACTTAATCATATCGTACCCACTGCGGTAAGATATCAGAGCGAATTAATTGAGAGTGCTAAAGGTCTTAGGGAAATCTTCAGCGAAAAGGAATTTAAGGAAATTGCCTCCGGCCGCCTTGAGCTTATCCGTGAGATTTCTGAGCACACAAGTTACATTAAGGCAAAAGTAAATGAAATGATTGAAGCCCGTAAAGCGGCAAATAAAATCGAAGACGTAAGGGAAAAAGCTATGGCATACGCGACAAAAGTATTCCCGTATCTGAATGACATCCGTTATCACGTTGATAAGCTCGAATTTATTGTTGATGACGAATACTGGCCCTTGCCAAAATACCGTGAGCTCCTGTTTACGCGGTAGTGCTAAAGGTTTAAAAACGGGTTTAACCTGCGTAATCTGTTTTTTTGATATCATTTATGTAAAGTAACATTGTTAATCACTGAATAAAGAGTTGATTAATCTCCTTCCCAAAAACCGGCTTATGCCGGTTTTTGTTGTAAAAATCCATTAATGAAAAATCATTCCGGTTGTGCAAATCTTCTTTTTACTATATTTGGTAATTAATATAACTTTACAAAATAAGATTAACAAATTAACCGTTTACGATTAAACACTACTGAATAAATGAAAATAATAAAAATTCTGATTGTAACGGCATTTATCATAAATCTGCCCGCTTTTGTTTCCGGTCAGAACCGGAGGTCAATAAAAGCATATCAGACATTTGATGCTGGTGAATATTATGCTGCAATTGACGAATTTAAAAGAGCCTATCAGCAAATTACCGATAAAAAAGAAAAACTGCATATTGCGTTTTATATTGCTGAATGTTACAGACTCACCAGTAACCCGGGCCAGGCAGCGCTCTGGTATGGAAAAGTTGTGGCCAAAGACTACGAAAATCCTCTTTCTGTTCTATATTATGCCGATGCTTTGAAGATGAACCAGAACTATGAAGCTGCCCGCGTTCAATTTATGAAATATAAGGAACTTGTTCCTGATGATCCCCGCGGAGCCGATGGTATTATCTCGTGCGACCAGGCTATCAAATGGATTGAGAATCCTACCGGTTATCAGGTTGAAGAAATGAAATTTATTAATTCAAAAAACAATGATTACAGTCCGGCCTATTCCCGCGCCGACTACCAGGAGCTTTATTTTACCTCCTCCCGTGAAGAAACTACAGGTAATCAGGAGCATGGTGGCACAGGCCAGTCTTTTTCCGATATCTTTTTCTCAGTCATGGATAAAAAGGGAAAATGGTCAACTCCCTTACCTTTGGGCGAGCCTGTTAATACCGAAGCAGAAGAGGGTGCGCCGAGCCTTTCAGCCGATTTTAATGCCATGTATTTTACACGCTGCAACGTCAGTAAAAGAAAAGCAATGGGTTGCGAAATTTATAAAGTTGAACGAGACGGTGAAAACTGGAGTAAAGAAGAATCAGCAGGAATTGGCACTGACAGTATGGTTGTGGCACACCCTGCCATCTCAAAAGATGATTTAACACTCTATTTTGTTTCAGACATGGAAGGAAGCACAAAAACACCCGAAGGCAAGAACAGTAAAGATATATGGATGGTTACACGAACCGATTCTAAAAGTAAGTGGGGTGAACCAGTTAATCTGGGTAAACCAATTAATACAGCGGGTGATGAGTTATTCCCATTTGTCCATGCTGATGGCACCTTATATTTTGCATCAAACGGACATATTGGTATGGGCGGGCTTGATATCTTTAAAGCCAAGAAAAACGAATCAGGACTCTGGGAAATTGAAAACCTTAAATACCCCATTAATTCAGCTGCTGACGATTTCGGTATCGTATTTGAAAACGATCGTGAAAGCGGTTATTTTAGCTCAAACCGCAAAGGAAAAGGAAATGACGATATTTATTCATTTATTTTACCACCATTGAAATTTAGCATTACAGGAACTGTTAAAAATGAAAAAACAGATGAAGTTATACCCGATGCAACCGTAAAATCAATCGGCAGCGACGGAATCACAGTTGAAACAAAAACATCGAAAGAGGGTATTTTCCGCTTTACCCTCAAACCGGGCACGGATTATGTATTTATTGCCGAAAAGAAGGGTTTCCTGAAAGGCAAGGAACGTGAATCAACCAAGGGATTGTCCCAAAGCACAGAATTCCGAACGCAGATTTATCTTTCAGCAGTTGACATACCCATTGAACTTGAAAATATATTCTTTGACCTCGATAAAGCTGACCTGAGACCTGAATCTATGGTGTCTCTCGATAAACTGGTTGAAACACTTAATGATAATCCGAATATTGTTATTGAATTGGGTTCTCATACCGACTACCGTGCTAATGACGCTTACAATCTCGACCTGTCAAACAGAAGAGCACAATCGGTTGTTAACTACCTGATTGAAAAAGGTATTGCGCGCGACAGACTTGTGGCAAAAGGATATGGGGAATCAATGCCCAAAGTAGTTGACAAGAAAGACAATGAAGCTTATCCGTTCCTGCCGCTAGGAAAAGCCTTAACCGAAGAATTTATCAAAAGCCTGCCTGATGAAGATCAGCAGGAAGTAGCTAATTTCCTGAACAGGCGTACCGAATTCAAGGTATTACGCGAGGACTATAATCCAAGATAAAGGCCGGATATTGTTTATCTTATCAATCTGATATTGAAAATTTGAAAAAGCCAGAAAGTTAACTCTGGAATAGAGCAATTATTACCTGATCTCCTTGTATTCTTGCTCTGAAACTAATGGAATCCTATATCCGAGGTGCGTTCAACGTTACTTCTGTGTTTTGCCCTGTCAATAATATAGAATTCATAACAGATGGTATCATAAGGCGGGATCACATAATACTGAATATCCAGTTTTATTTCGCCTTTAATGGTCTTGTTTTGCCCAAACCTGCTGAGCTTATCATCGTACCTGATTATATATTTCAACGGGTCTGATTCTACTGAGTCATATATTCCGCCGGGTAACTTTTCAAAAGGTATTAAAAATAAATTATATCTATTCTCAACAGCAATAGCAGTATCATCATAAGAGCCAATATCTGCATCGCCATCAATAAAATCAAATTTCAATACGCCTAGTTTAACCGGATTACCAAGCGTATCGATATAATCTTCAAGGGTAAAACTCTTAAAGGTTATCTCAGGAATAATACTGACTTTTTCCGGTGGTTCGCAGGATGTTAAAAAAAATCCTGATAAAAATAGCAGCAATAAGACATGTTTAATCATAAGCCTCTTTATTTTGACCACTAAAAAGCCACAAATTTCAGTCCAAAATTATTTCTTTCGGATGAATATTTGTATCGGAACGCCTGTAAAATTAAAATAATCTCTCAGTTTATTTTCGAGATAACGTTTATATGGCTCCCTGATATACTGTGGATAATTGCAGTAAAAAGCAAAGGAAGGGGCATGTGTGGGCAGCTGGGTAATATATTTTATTTTAATAAACTTTCCCTTAAATGCCGGCGGAGGATATTCTTCAATGGCTTGCTGCATTACCTCATTGAGCTGTGATGTGGGTATCCGCTTAATACGGTTGTTATAAACCGTCATGGCAGTTTCGAGGATCTTATGAATTCGTTGCCGGTTGATTGCAGAAATGAACACTATCGGAACATCAGTAAATGGCGCAATCTTCCTTTTTATTTCTGCTTCCAAGATCTGAGCCGTTCGGTGGTCTTTTTCAACCAGGTCCCATTTGTTTACCAGAATTACTATTCCTTTATTATTCCTTTGTATTAGTGAAAATATATTGATATCCTGGGCCTCGATGCCCTGTGTTGCATCGGTCATAAGCAGGCAGATATCTGAATATTCAATGGCCTTTATCGACCGCATTACTGAGTAAAATTCGATATTTTCTTTAATCTTCCCTTTTTTGCGGATGCCGGCAGTGTCAACCAGGTAAAATCTGTGGTTAAATTTATTATAGAGTGTATAAATCGAATCGCGTGTAGTGCCTGCTATTGGAGTAACAATATATCTTTCTTCGCCCAGCAATGTATTAATCAATGTCGATTTGCCCACATTAGGACGACCTACTACGGCAATGCGGGGAAGCCCGGCTTCTTCCTTTTCAGGTTTGCGTTCGAATGATTGTACAATATCATCAAGCAGATCGCCTGTTCCACTGCCATTAATTGATGAAATCTTATATGGATCGCCCAGGCCAAGTGCATAAAACACATCAGCTTCAAAAGCCATGGCAGGCTCATCCACTTTATTGACTACAAGGAATATTTTCTTTGTACGCCTTCGCAAAACATCGGCAATTGACTGGTCCATACCTGTTATGCCGGTTGTATTGTCAACCATAAAAACAATTACATCTGATTCATCAATTGCAATCAGTACCTGTTTGCGTATGGCTTCTTCAAAAACATCATCCGACCCCTCGACATAGCCACCGGTATCTACAACTGAAAATTCAATACCGTTCCAGACCGCTTTGCCATAATGCCTGTCACGTGTTACACCGGCCACCTCGTCAACTATGGCTGAACGGCTTTCGGTGAGGCGGTTAAAAAAGGTTGATTTTCCCACATTGGGCCTGCCCACTATTGCAACTATATTACTCATATCTGTTAATATTCATAATCAATAGCTGCCCTGTTTTGCCTGATATTGTTAACATACTCGGCAACAGCCACATGAGCCGGATGCTTCTGGTAAGTCTCTAAATGAGCCCAGGAGGAAAACTCACATTCAAGCACAATATCATAATTCTTCACAGGCGCAGAGATAGCATTAAAATTAACTTTCATATCTCTTATCTCTGGAATCTCATCCTTGAGCTGAAGCAATCTCGATTTCAGTTCTGCTAACAGCTCCAGTTTTTCTCTTGGCTGGGAAGTTTCTTTTATTGTCCACATTACTATATGTCTGATCATAAAATTAATTAATTTAAAATCCGGGAAATAAGGATACGGGTGCCGGGCATTGTATTGCTTTTGAATTAAGCCAATAATAATAACTTGCATTTTTTACTAATATCCAAACTTTTTCAGATATTTTTCATTATTTCTCCAGTCTTCAGCTACTTTAACCTGTAATTCCAGGAAAACTTTTTTTCCAAGAAATTTTTCAATGTCAAGCCTGGCCTGTGTTCCTGTTTTTTTTAGGGCTTCTCCTTTATGCCCGATTATAATTCCTTTCTGTGATTCGCGCATCACATAAATTACAGCCGAAATCTTATCCAGCTTTTCTTCTTCAGTAAATGACGTTATTTCCACCTGGCAGGAATAAGGTATTTCCTGGCTGTAATTCTGAAATATTTTCTCACGGATAATTTCACTCACAAAAAACCGTTCAGGCCTGTCGGTGAGGGCGTCTTTGGGATAATATGCGGGACCTTCAGGTAATAACCGCAAGATATCACTAAACAACTCGTCAATATTGTACCTGTATAATGCCGAAACGGGGATTACTTTCTCAGCATGCAATACCTTGCTCCAGTTATTCATTATCAGTTCTATTTCAGATTGTTTAACCGTATCAACTTTGTTTATTGCCAGAATTATCGGCACTTTTAAGTGTTGTAACCTGTTTTTTACCGATGCCTCAAGCTGAGGGGTTTCTTTAACATCAGTAAGGTATAATATAAGATCGGCGTCAGTCAGAGCAGTGCTGATGGTTTTCATCATATTATCATGCAGGCGGTAAGCAGGTTTTATAATCCCGGGTGTATCAGAAAAAACCACCTGATAATCGTCACCTGAAACAATACCAAGAATTCTGTGTCTTGTGGTCTGTACCTTTGGCGTGATAATAGACAACCGTTCGCCCACCAGCTGGTTCATCAGTGTTGACTTACCAACATTGGGATTGCCGATAATATTTACAAAACCTGATTTATGAGGCATGGATATTTACCATTTTAACATGGCAAAAGTAGGAATTGTTTTGTGAAATGAGAAAATTATCAGTGAATTGACTGACAATTTTTTAAGGATAGGATTATAAATTTTGTATATTTAATCTTTGTTAGAATGTACCTCGAAAGGTATGCTAATAGGTTAATGAAGTCCAATATGTTATTGATAAGTTTTTTTATATATGGAATACATAGCACATTCAAAAAATAATTCAGGAGAATTTCATAATTTAAAAGAGCATCTGATGGGGGTTGCAAAAATAATGGAAGGGTTATAATAACAAATTTATAATGGTTAAATTATGTATATATTCTTAGAACATGCATGCAGTAGCACATATTAAGATAACAGATAATAATCATATTGAAAAACAGGCACTAGAAGAACATCTCAAAAATGTTTCGGAAATTACTGCATTTTTTGCCTCGAAGATTAACTTAAAAAAAAATAGGCGAATTAATAGGTTTGTTACATGATCTTGGAAAGTATAGCATAGCTTTTCAGAACTACCTACATTCTGCTACAGGATTAATTGAGCAGGATGCAGATGATTATGTTGAGGCTCATGACATGAAAGGTAAAATTGACCACTCAACTGCTGGAGCCCAGTATATATGGAATTTTTTCAAAGAGAACTATCAAAATGATATAAAAAAACAAATAATTGCACAGATTATTTCTTTGTGCTTGATCTCTCATCATTCCGGTCTAATTGATTGTATAACCCCTGATGGAGAAAATAACTTTACCTTTCGAATGAGTAAATCATTCGATAAAACATACTTTAATGAAATTCTTAAAAAAATTGATTCTGAAGTTAAGAGTGAAAT
>JAJUGM010000049.1 GCA_029268165.1 Bacteroidota bacterium | reverse complement strand
ATAATATTTTAAGAATAACCACATTCAGGCCAAAAATAAGGATTGGCAGGCTCATCAGGATGGAATAAAACTCGCCGTGCCATGAAGGAAAACTTTTGCCTTTGAGGAAATTATAGGCCATTTCAATATAGTTTGAATCGTCACCACCTTCGTGGATTTTCACATCAAACAGATAAATTCCCAGTATTACTGTAAGAAAAAGCGAGATGTAGAAAAAAATTTTTAAATTTTTTCTGAAAAAGTTTTCCCACCTGGCAAATGGCTCCTGTGGAGCAATTAAACCTGTTTTGCTGTTATGTTTTGACGGAGTACGGGCATTAAAATTATTATCAGTTTTCTTTTTTTGCTGTTTGTAATTCTTTGACATGATAAGGATAATTTTATTCCGCTAAATTTAAGAAACTTTATGGTAAACTTTTTACATTTGAGGCCATAACATCAATTTTATGCCTGATAAAAGAAAACTCATTGATTTTTACAACAGCATAGCCGAAAGAGTTGACCGCTGGCGCAGAAGAAACACGTTGTATTACAAAACAATCAGACAGTACTTTGGTTTTATGATCCCCGAGGGAAGCCGTGTACTTGAAATAGGTTCTGGTACCGGCGATTTGCTTAATGCAGTAAGACCATCACGGGGTGTGGGTATTGACTTTTCTCAAAAGATGGTCGATATAGCCCGCAGGAAATATCCGCATCTGGAATTTTTATGCCTTGATGCAGAACAATTTCGGCTGGATGAGCAATTTGATTATATTATTCTGTCTGATATTCTTGGTGTTCTTGCTGACGTGCAGGCAGCATTGAAATGTATCAGGCCGCTGGCTCATGAACGTACCCGTCTAATTATTTCCAATCATAATTATTTATGGACACCTTTGATAAGACTTGCTGAAAAAACTGGTATTAAATTCAGACAACCTTTGCAGAACTGGCTGTCATACCGTGATATCGAGTTACTGCTTAACCTTGAAGGTTTCGAACCTGTAAAGGTGGATCGGAAATTGCTGTTGCCAGTATATATTCCTGTTTTTAACTGGTTATTTAACAAAATCATTGCTAACCTTCCGCTGATACACCACCTTAACCTGATTTTCTTTGTTGTTGCACGTCCGGCTGAAAAGATGTTAAAGGAATATTCAGTTTCAATAATTATTCCTGCCCGTAATGAAGAGGGGAATATTGAAAATGCCATCATACGCACCCCTCAGTTTGGCAAAAACCAGGAATTTATTTTTGTTGAAGGCCATTCAAAAGACAATACATATCATGAAATATTAAGAGTTAAGGAAAAATATGCCGATAAAAATATTAAGATTTTGAGGCAAACCGGGAAAGGTAAGGGAAATGCAGTGCGCGAAGGTTTTGAAGCAGCCACCGGCGATATTCTGATGATACTTGATGCCGACCTTACAACACCACCTGAAGATATGCCCAAATTTTATGATGCCATAGCCCGTAATCACGGCGAATTTATAAACGGCTGCCGGTTGGTTTACCCCATGGAGAAACAAGCTATGAGATTCCTTAACCTTTTGGGAAATAAATTTTTCGGGTGGTTTTTTACCTTTATCCTGGGCCAACGGTTAAAAGATACTTTATGTGGTACCAAGGTATTGTTTAGAAATGACTATCTGAAAATAAAAGAAAACCGCCATTATTTTGGCGACTTCGACCCGTTTGGCGACTTCGATTTACTTTTCGGTGCATCAAAACTGAATCTGAAGATCGTTGAAATTATTGTCAGGTACCGCGAACGTGAATATGGTTCAACACAGATCAGCCGCTTCAGGCATGGATGGTTATTGTTAAAGATGAGTTTATTTGCTGCTTTTAAATTGAAATTTAAATAAATACATAATCATTTTACGAATCGCTCGTGTTTTTAAAATGGATTTAGGTCAGCATAACATTGAAATTCAAAAGAATCTGGATTATTGGAACCATAAGCAGGTGCTTAGGGAAATTTACCGGCAGTTTTATGTGTTAATTGCAGGTTATCTTAATCGTAAACTCAATGGCGGCATTATAGAGCTTGGGTCAGGAATAGGAAATATTAAAATGATCATACCTGAAGCAGTCTGTACAGATATTTTTAAAAATCCATGGATTGATCAGGTAGAAAATGCTTATCAGCTTAGTTTTGCCGATAACAGTATATCCAACCTTATTCTTTTTGATGTTTTTCATCACCTTGAATTTCCCGGAACTGCTTTGCAAGAATTCCACCGCGTTCTTCAGCCTTCGGGCCGGATTATTATTTTTGACCCCTATATAAGTTTGACCGGCCTATTTGTTTATGGCCTTTTTCATCATGAGCCCGTAGCTTTTTTTAAGAAAATAACCTGGTTTGCTTCTGACGGATTTCATCCGTGGCATATTGATTATTATGCTGCACAGGGAAATGCCACAAGGGTTTTTTATTCAAAAAGGTATGACAAGTATTTACATAATTTTGAAATCATAACAAAAAGGAGAATTCCTGCATGGCCTTATATTTTTTCGGGTGGTTACAGCAAACCCCAGCTTTTACCTGACAAAATGCTTGATTATATTCAGTACCTTGAACCCTTGTTAGGAAAAATACCTGCTTTGTTTGCAACAAGAGTTTTAATTGTGTTGGTAAAAAAAGATAAGAATTAAGTTAAAGTACAAAGAAAAAAATACATCCGGCCTGGGTTGTAACTAAAACTTGAAACCTTGTTTCTGAATCACCTTTAGTAATTTTTCAGAAAATAATTCATTATCCTTTTTGGTATACCGTTTTTGTGTAAATATCTGAGCAAGCGTCTTCAGGTTGTTTTCCTTTAACAGTTTCTTCGTTAGTTCTGACGAGTCTTTTTCAGCATATATTTTATCAATATCTGCAGGTGTATAGTCTTTATATCTTTCATAATGAATTACCCCTTCAAGTGGCAGACGGTCAGTAAGAAAAGGGTTTTCGTCGGGATAACCTGCTACAAGTGTAGTAACAGGAACAACATCTGAAGGCAGGTTGAGTATTACTGATATCTGATCGGCATTATAAGTTGTTGTACCCAGGTAACAAATTCCCAGTCCAAACGCCTCAGCTGCCAGAGCAGCATTTTGGGCTGCAAGCAGGGCGTCAATGGCTGCTGTGAAGAAAGATAGAAAATTATCATAGCCCGGTTCGGCTTCACGCAGGCGGCACCACTTGTTAAAACGGTTGAAATCGGCGCAAAATGTAAGTATTACCGGGGCCTGAAGCACCATATTCTGCTTAAAATGAGCCTCCCAAAGCTGTTCTTTAACTTTTTTATCTGTAGTAACAATAATGCTGTAAACCTGCATGTTGCCGGTTGTGGATGCGCGGGTAGCTGCCAGCAGAATTTTATTCAGCAGCGATTGATTAACCGGCTCGTCTTTATATTTTCTTATTGACTTGTGATTTAAAATTACATCAATCATAGAATTAATTTTTGAATTTGTAAATATATCAAATGCAATGATTTGTTCACAAATATTTTATAACAGAACAAAAATTAAAGTAAATTTGTTTGACATGCTTTATTCTCAATTTTGCATGATAAGGTTTTTACTGCTATTAAAAGATAATTTCAGGGTTTCTCTGGATTCAGTGCGGTCAAACATGTTGCGCTCGGTGCTCACTATGCTTATAATTGCCGTGGGCATCATGGCGCTCGTTGGCATTCTCACTGCCATTGATTCCATAAAAAGCACCATTACAACACAATTCGCTACCATGGGAACTAATACTTTCACTATTGAGAGCCGAAGCATAAATATTCAGATTGGAAGCCGACATTACCGCAAAAAGAATTATCCTTACATTTCATACAGGCAGGCTAAGGAATTTAAAGAAAGATTTTCATTTCCCGCTGTAGTTTCTATTTCTACCTATGCATCAAATACTTCAGTGGTTAAATACCGGTCGGAGAAAACTCATCCCAATGTTGCCATTATTGGTGGCGATGAAAACTATCTTATTACTGCAGGCTATGAGATTGAAAGCGGCAGAAATATTTCATACCAGGATGTGCTGATGAACAGAAATGTTGTTATATTGGGCAAGTCGGTGGTTAAAAAGTTATTCAAACAGGGTGAGAATCCGCTTGATAAAGTGATTAGTATTGGTAATGGCAAATTTCTGGTTATAGGTATTCTGAAAGAAAAAGGTTCGAGTGTTATGAGCAGTGATAATATGTGTATATTAACATATACCAGTGTAAGGCAATTTTTCCCCTGGCCAAACAGGAATTATTCCATCAATATTACTCCAAACAGTGAAATGTTATCAGAAGCAGCCGAAGGATATGCTGAGAGCCTGTTCAGGTCAGTACGCAGACTCAGTGTTACCGATGAATCGGATTTCAACATCATTAAAAGTGATTTTTTGTCAAAAATGTTGAAAGATGTATTGGGCATAGTTCTTATTGCAGCCACCATGATAGGTGTTGTTACACTGTTCGGGGCAGCTATTGGATTGATGAATATTATGCTTGTGTCTGTAACGGAGCGGACTACTGAAATTGGTATCCGTAAAGCTATTGGTGCAAAAAGTTCATTCATACGACAGCAGTTTTTGTTTGAAGCCATACTTATTTGCCAGATTGGCGGTTTTGTTGGTATTTTACTTGGTATTTTACTGGGAAAAGTTTTATCTTTAGCTTTTCAGTCGCAGTTTTTTATCCCATGGATATGGATATTCTCGGGTTTTGTATTATGTTTTCTGGTGGGGCTTGCTTCGGGATATTATCCTGCTGTTAAAGCCTCAAGACTCGATCCGATTGTAGCTTTAAGATATGAATAAAAATATATACCTTTAATGCCATGAAAGATCTGATTATTGAAAAAACAAATAGTACTCCGGGGGTTAATTTTAACCCGACAACAGGGCATTTAAAAATAGAAGGCCGGTCTATTCCCGAAAATCCGGGTGACTTTTATGATCGACTGGTTGAATGGATTGAACAATATTACAAAAGCCCTGCCGAGATTACTCGCTTCGACCTTAATCTGGAATATGTCAACAGCGGGTCGTCAAAATACCTGCTGGGAATTTTCAGGCTCCTTAAAAAGAAACAGGATGAAGGGCACCAGTGTGTCATCAACTGGTACTATGAAGAAGATGATGAGGCTATTTATAGTCTCGGCGAGCACTACAAAACTTCAGTAAAATTACCATTTAATCTGATTGAATATATACAATAAAAAATGTCCGGTCTGGCCGGACATTTTTGTATAACAAATATCAAAAGAATTCAAAACTATTTATTAATTACCTTATTTTACTGTATCCATATGGGCTATCATATCAAGCAGTTTGCATGAATAACCCCATTCATTGTCATACCAGGCGACAATCTTAACAAAGTTAGGATTAAGCATAATTCCTGCCTTGGCATCAAAAACTGATGTACGGGAGTCGCCAATGAAATCACTTGATACTACTTCGTCTTCGGTATAACCTAAAATACCTTTCAGTTCACCTTCTGATGCTTTTTTCATTGCTGCACAGATTTCTTCGTAAGTTGTGCTTTTCTCGAGGCGACAGGTAAGATCAACCACTGATACATTCAAAGTAGGTACACGGAATGCCATTCCGGTAAGTTTGCCCTTTAATTCGGGAATTACTTTGGTAACAGCTTTTGCAGCGCCGGTAGATGAAGGAATAATATTGCCTGATGCGGCACGGCCGCCACGCCAGTCTTTCATTGAGGGGCCATCAACCGTTTTCTGTGTTGCAGTGGTCGAATGTACTGTAGTCATTAAACCTTCAACCACGCCAAAGTTTTCATGCAACACTTTGGTAACCGGAGCCAGACAGTTTGTCGTACATGAAGCGCATGATACAATATTCATATCGCTTTTATAAGCCTTATGATTAACCCCTACGACAAACATCGGTGTATCATCTTTTGAAGGAGCTGACATAACTACTCTTTTGGCACCTGCTTTCAGGTGAGCTTCTGCTTTTTCTTTGGTAAGGAATAAACCTGTTGATTCAATTACATAATCTGCTCCAACTTCGTTCCATTTCAGGTTTGCCGGATCTTTCTCAGCTGTAACCCTTATGGTTTTGCCATTAACAACCAGTTTGCCGTCTTTTACTTCAACCGTTCCGTTAAATTTTCCATGAATAGTGTCGTAACGCAGCATGTATGACATGTAATCAACATCAATAAGGTCATTGATGGCAACAATCTCCATATCATTTCGCTGAAGTGATGCGCGGAATGCAAGCCTTCCGATTCTGCCAAAACCGTTAATACCAACTTTTATTTTAGCCATAGTATTTGAATTTAAATTAAATAAATAAGATTGCTTTAAATGAATTGCGAATATAAAAAAATAATATTCAACCACAAATATACTCATTATGGTTGTTAAAATATAATGATAAGGCGTATTTTATCCGGAGACTTCAAATACTAGAATATCTGCAGACTGTCTTTTCAGTAACGCCAATTGCAATGAAATATTTGTAAATTTATTTTTTGATATCCAGCCTGGTTGCAAGGCGATCATTCATTGAATAAGAATCTCGTCAATTTTTGTCTTTTTCCTAACCTTATTACTTACATCAATGCCACGGCCAAAACGGTAACTGACAAACAGCGATAAAAAAAGCTGGTTGTTTTCTTCAGTTTCCATTATTCGTATTTTTTTCGGAAAAGCATCAACAATAACTCCGGCCTCGAGGGCATTAATGATTTTCTCACTTTTGCCAAATTCAAATGTTATTCCGGCTTTACCGAAAATGCCGGGTATAATAGCTATTTCATCCATACCATAAAAAAATGAAGCCCTGCCTACTATTTCAGTCGATGTAGGGTGTTGGTCTTTAAATTTATCTACAAAAAAGGAATCAACTTTGGTATAATCCGAAAGCAATCTGGAAGAATAGTATGTATAATATACCGGCTTTAATAAACCAATATCGAGCCCTGCATTATAAAAATACCTCACGGAAATACCTCCTTTATCATGCTTCTGATAAATTTCGTTCTGAAAACCTATTCCCAACCTTATGTTAAAGAAAGTATTTATTTTGCCATAAACATAATTTCTGCTTGTGTTATAATAACTTGAAGAGGTTACCTTTACTTCCTTGGGGTGTCTGATATAAGCAAGGTCAAATTCATAAAGTGTTTTCTTCAGATAGGTAATACGCCGGCCATAGCGGAAATTCCCACCTACACCATTGCTGTTAAGCAATATGGCAAAACTTCTTTCATCCCGGTAAAGCATGTTTGACTCGGTGTCAATCTCCCCCTGACCTCTGATGAGCAAAGGAATAAAAACTAATATAATTACACCTGAATATTTCTTCATTTTTCTTAGTTCAACAATCAGGATCTGAAAACAGGAATAATAAAATAAAATTTTACAGTATTAACTATTTTCTTCGGCTGATTGTTCAGTGGTTGCTTTGCTATATGCCGGACAGTTTTTTGAACCGCCACAGGCCATAATGAAAGCTAACAAAATAATAATCAGAGTTGTAAAGGCAACAATTTTTTTCATAATCACTCTTTTTTAACCTCAGAAATAAAGGTTAAAAATAATGAAAAAAAACGAATTCCTATTAAAGGGATTAACTGTTCTGTTCTGTCTGTTCTGTATTATCATTTGAGGAGTATGCCGGGCATACATGGTTATTACATGAAACAAGCATTCCGGCAACAAACATAACTACCATCAGAATTAATATAACCTTTTTCATGACAAGTTAGTTTTTGTTAGTACTTCAAAAGTATTTGTTTTTTGAATGATAATACGCCATTATATGGCATCTGGTTGCAAATTGTTGATGAAGTTATAAAAAATAATGATGAAAAGTATGTTTAAGAAGGGTTGAAGTATAAAAAACTATTGTTGCCGCAAAAAATTAAGCAGTTGAATAAGAAAAAAAAGAATTAACCCTTTTCAGGAACAATTGCCTGTCGCCTTTCTCCTGCTATATTCTTTCACGCTATTGGTCTGACAGGGTATCTGCATTCACTACTGGTCTTCGTATTCCTTGATAATATCTTTTACCATCTCAGGCGAAACACGTCCGTATGTTTTGTCTCCAACCATAACTACCGGGGCAAGGCCGCATGCCCCCACACAGCGAAGGCAGCTAATCGAAAATTTGCCGTCGGCTGTAGTTTCCCCGACCTCTATTTTCAGTTCTTTTTTAAATTCATTCAGCACGTTCTCAGCGCCGCGGACATAACATGCTGTTCCCGTACAAATGGATATCGGATGTTTTCCCTTAGGGACCATGCTGAAAAATGAATAAAAGGTAACGACGCCATACACTTTTGCCAGCGGCACATTTAATTCAGCAGCAACAACTTCCTGAACTTCAGCAGGCAAATACCCAAAAGTATGCTGCACCTTGTGCAGGACATTGATTAACTCGCCCGGTTTATTTTCAAACGATTTGCAAATATCTCTGATGGTTTCAACATCTTTTTTCTTCAGTTCAACTTTAATACGCGACATATTATTAAAGGATTATCGTTCATCAAATATAAATTATCTTTTTTCGTCTGTCAACATAGTGGGTATGTAGCAGTTTGTGGGCCTTCTCACTCATCGGTTTGCCCAGAAATTCCTCATAGAGTTTAATGATATAAGGATTTTCATGTGATTTTCTGATGGGTTTGTTTTTATCTTCACGATAAATTGCTTCCATACGTTTTTTCAGAATCTCAAAGTTTCCGTGATGGAGAGGTTGGCCGCCGCCTCCGATACAGCCGCCGGGGCATGCCATAATTTCAATGGCATGATACTGGCTTTTGCCACTTCGGATATCTTCAAGTAGTTTGCGCGCATTGCCAAGGCCGTGCGCAATGCCAATTTTAACCGGGAGTCCTTCAAAATCAATCGTTGCCTCACGTATCCCATCGATCCCTCTCAGTGCTTTAAAGTCAACCGAATCAATTTTCTTTTTGGTATATAGTTCATACGCTGTTCTTACGGCTGCTTCAATTACTCCGCCAGTAGTTCCGAAAATCACACCTGCACCTGTTGACTCTCCCAAAGGAAGGTCGAATTCTTCATCCGGCAGGCTGTGGAAATCAATATTGGCCTGTTTTATTAAATTAGCCAATTCACGGGTTGAGATGGAATAATCAACATCTGGATTACCGTTCACTTTAAATTCATCACGGGTACATTCGTATTTTTTTGCCAGACAAGGCATAATGGAAACCACAATCAGGTCTTCACGTTTTACTTTAATTTTGTCTGCAAAATAGGTTTTGGCTACTGATCCGAACATTTGTTGTGGTGACCTTGCGGTTGAAGGTATATCAAGCATATCTGAGAACTGCGACTCAAAGAAATTGACCCATCCCGGACAGCATGAAGTAAGAATGGGTAATTTCACTGTTTTATCGCCTTTCAGATGCCGTGTCAGCCGGTCGAGCAATTCTGTCCCTTCTTCAAGTATAGTAAGGTCGGCAGCGAAATCGGTGTCAAAAACATACTTAAAGCCAAGGCGACGGAGTGCTGCAACCATTTTACCCGTTACCAGTGTTCCCGGTTCAAGGTCGAACATCTCACCAAGGGCTGCTCTTACAGCGGGTGCGGTTTGTACAATTACTGTTTTGTTTGGATTAGAAAGGTCGCGGATGAGGCGGTTGGTATGATCCACTTCGGTAAGTGCACCGGTAGGACATACGGCAACACATTGCCCGCAATAGGTACACACCGAATCCTCAAGGTCCATTTCAAAAGCAGGTGCCACAACCGACATAAATCCCCTGTTAATGGCTGACAGGGCACCTACAGTCTGAAATTCATTACACATGGTTTCGCACCTGCGGCACATGATGCATTTGTTCATTTCACGAATAATCGCCGGTGAAAAGTCGGTACGGTATGTAGACATTTCCGCAATATCCTGATTGGGAATCTCACGTATTCCCAGTTTAATAGCCATGCTCTGCAAATCGCAATTACCTGATTTAGCACAGGTAAGGCAGTCTTTTGGATGGTCTGAAAGAATAAGTTCAAGCACTGTCTTACGGGCGTTCAATACACGTATGGAGTGGGTGTTTATAACCATTCCATCAGACACTTCTGTTGCACATGACGGGGCAAGGTTTCTGCGACCCTGAACTTCTACCACACAAATCCGGCAGCCACCGGGTTTATGCTCAATTTTTAAATCTCCCAGATTCATGTAGCATAATGTGGGTATGTCAATCCCTACACTATGGGCTGCTTTCAGAATTGTTGTCCCTGCAGCAACTTCAACTGGCTTCTGATCTATCGTGAGTTTTACTGTTTTCATTTCCTTAATTTACAATTACTGCGTTAAACTTACATCTCTCCATGCATGCCCCGCATTTGATACATAACTTAGTATCAATTACATGCACCTCTTTTCGTTCGCCTGTTATTGCGCCAACCGGACAGGCTCTTGCACATGCCGTACAACCCACACAGTTTTCAGGTACAATCTGGTACACCATAAGCGCTTTGCATACACCGGCATGGCATTTTTTATCAACCACATGTGATTCATATTCGTGATAAAAGTTATTAATCATCGATAATACAGGGTTGGGCGACGACTGGCCTAATCCACAAAGCGATGTGTCTTTAATTACATTGCCCAGATTGATCAGCCGGTCGATATCTTCCTTTATACCATTCCCTTGGGTAATCTTTTCAAGTAATTCGAATAATCTTTTATTGCCAACTCTGCATGGCGCACATTTACCGCACGATTCGTCAACGGTAAATTCAAGGAAAAACTTAGCCATATCAACCATGCAATCATCCTCATCCATGACAATCATACCGCCAGACCCCATCATTGATCCGGCTGCAATGAGGTTATCGTAGTCAATGGGTATATCAAGATGCTTTTCTGTAAGGCACCCGCCTGAAGGCCCTCCGGTCTGAACCGCTTTGAATTTTTTTCCTCCTTTTATTCCTCCGCCTATTTCAAAAATTACTTCACGTAAGGTGATACCCATAGGCACTTCAATAAGGCCTACATTGTTAATTTTTCCGGCAAGCGCAAATACTTTGGTGCCTTTCGACTTCTCAGTGCCAATGCTGCTAAACCATTCATGACCTTTAAGGATAATAGGCGGCACATTGGCAAAGGTTTCAACATTATTTACTGTGGTGGGTTTGCCAAGATAACCTGCCACTGACGGAAAAGGAGGCTTCATGGTAGGTTCGCCTCTTTTGCCTTCCATTGAATGGATAAGTGCTGTTTCTTCACCACAAACAAAAGCACCTGCCCCATATCTCAACTCGATATCAAAGCTGAAATCAGTGCCAAAGATGTTTTTTCCCAGCAAACCATATTCCCGGGCCTGTTTGATGGCAATTTTTAAGCGCTCAATAGCCAGTGGATATTCAGCACGGATATATACCAGTCCGGAGTCGGCTCCGGTACAGTATCCGCAAATAGCCATGGCTTCGATTACCGAATGCGGGTCACCTTCAAGAATCGAACGATCCATGAATGCTCCCGGGTCACCTTCGTCGGCATTGCACACGACAAATTTTTTGTCAGACTTGCTTGCAGCAGTGAGTTCCCATTTAATGCCCGTAGGGAACCCCCCGCCACCACGGCCACGCAATCCCGATTTTTTTATTACATCAATGGTCTGTTGCGGATCCATTTCTGTAAGCACTTTGCCTAATGCTTCGTATCCGTTGCGGGCAATATATTCATTTATGCTTTCGGGGTTTATTACGCCGCAATTCCTTAAGGCAATCCTGACCTGTTTTTTATAACGGTTTATACCCTTTGAACCGGCAACAATCTCTTTTGTTTTGGGATCCCTGAATAACAGCCGCTGAACCTTTTTCCCTTTTACCAGGTGCTCTTCAACAATTTCCCTGGCGTCTTCAGGCCTGACCTTTGCGTAGTAAGTATCATCATGAATAACCCTTACAATTGGACCCATTTCGCAAAGGCCAAAACAGCCTGTCAACACCACCTCAGCAATATCCGTAAGCCCCTGTGCTTTGATTTCATTTTTGATGGTTTCAGTAATAGAATGACTTGCTTTTGAAGAACAACCTGTACCTCCGCAAACAAGAATCTGTATTTTACTTTCCAGCATATTCAATTTATCTTAATTATTCTTCAATTTTTTTATAATTAACAGGAATTATCCCTTCAACCAGTTTGCCGTTTTTTATATATTTCTCAATGATTTCATCGGCTTTCTGATGATTAACATAGCCAAATACAACAGGCTCCTTCCCCGGAACGGTAATTTCAACAGTGGGCTCGGCATAACAGTATCCCATGCAACCGGTTTGTGTAACCACGGCATCAATATTTCTCTTAACCAGTTCGTCAACAATATAATTCAATGTCTCTTTTGACCCCGAGGCAATTGAACAGGTTGCCATGGCTATTTTAATGCGCACGGGGTCTTCAGTACCTGTTGTACTTACCATTCCTGTTGACGACTGATACTGTTGTTTCAGTTTGCTTAAATCAGCAAGGTTTTTTACTTTTGGCATATACTAAAAAATTTTCTTACAGAAATTTAGCTCTAAATCTTTAATAAAAAAAATTTAATCTGCACTGTGTACGAAAAAAATTTTTTTCTGTTACAAAAATAACACAAATATTGTTATAAAAATAACAATACCCATAAAAATTCCTTAATTTAGAATGGTTCTAAATATAAATGAGT
>JAJUGM010000048.1 GCA_029268165.1 Bacteroidota bacterium | reverse complement strand
CTTCTGTGCTGCGCTATAGTGTATGCATCACGCAATTGCATCGATGCATTAAAGGTAGCTTTTACCAGGTTATGCGGATTTGAAGAGCCTTTCGACTTGGCCAGCACATCTTTAATTCCGACACTTTCAAGAACAGCACGCATAGCACCTCCGGCTTTAACTCCTGTACCACTTGATGCAGGCCTGAGCAATACTTTAGCTCCTCCGAACTTGGCTACCTGCTCATGAGGTATAGTACCCTTATATACCGGAACTTTTATCAGGTTCTTTTTTGCATCTTCCACACCCTTAGCTATAGCTGTGGTTACTTCATTTGCTTTTCCGAGGCCATAACCTACAATGCCATCTTCATTGCCGACAACCACAATGGCTGAAAAACTAAATGTACGTCCGCCCTTGGTAACTTTCGTAACACGCTGAATACTTACCAGTCGGTCTTTTAAATCGAGATCAGTTGTTTTTACTCTGCGAATGCTTACTGTTGACATGTTTGTTAAAATTTAAGTCCACCTTCCCTGGCAGCATCAGCCAAGGCTTTTACTCTTCCGTGATACAGATATCCGTTGCGGTCAAATACACATTGTGTAATGCCGGCTTCTTTTGATTTTTCGGCAGCCAGTTTGCCCACCAGTTTTGCCTGTTCAATTTTTGTAATACCCGTTTTACCTTCAATTTCTTTGTTTTTTGAAGAAACTGACAGTAATGTTTTGCCTTCGGCATCATCAATAAACTGAACATATATGCCCCGGTTGCTTCTGAAGACCGTCAGGCGCGGTTTATCTTTTGTTCCACGCACATGACGGTGGATACGCATTTTTATTCTTTTCCTTCTTTCTAATTTTGTAAGAGCCATAACCGTTTTAATTAGTCGTTATTTGGTTGCAGCAGATTTTCCTGCTTTCTTACGCAATACTTCGTTGACAAATTTAATACCCTTTCCTTTGTAAGGCTCAGGTTTCCTGAGTGAGCGTATTTTAGCTGCTACGTGGCCGAGCAATTGCTTGTCAGCGCTGGTGAGTGTAATAACAGGGTTGCTTCTGCGCTCGGTACGCGTTTCAACTTTAATTTCAGGAGGAAGTTGTATGTCGACATCATGTGAGTACCCAAGGCTCATTTCAAGAATCTGGCCTTTGGCCTCAGCTTTGTATCCAACGCCAACCACTTCCTGTTCTATTTTGTAACCTTTGCTGACGCCAATTACCATGTTATTAATTAATGCCCTGTAAAGTCCGTGTAATGAACGGTGCCTTTTCTGGTCAGTTGGCCTTGTCAGCATAACTTTTCCATCCTTGATCTCAACTTTTATGTCGGGATCAACCTTTTGATGTAATTCCCCTTTTGGGCCTTTTACAGTTACTGAATTATCAGCATTCAGGGTAACTGTTACTCCCTGTGGTATGGGGATGGGCTGTTTTCCTATACGTGACATGAGTTTCTTTTTTAATATACGTAACACAATACTTCACCGCCAATATTCATTTTTCTGGCTTCCTTATCGCTCATAATGCCCTTTGAAGTGGATAATATCGAAATACCCAGCCCGTTTAAAACACGTGGCAGCTCATCGGCGCTAACGTATTTTCTTAAGCCGGGGGAACTAACCCGCTCCAAAGAACGTATGGCAGGTTGCTTTGTTTCGGGATGATATTTCAGGGCAATTTTGATGGTTCCCTGAGGGCCTTCATCCAGAAATTTGTAGTTCAGAATATAACCTTTGTCAAATAATATTTTGGTTATATTTTTTTTCAGATTCGACGCAGGTATTTCAACCACCTTATGTCCAGCATGGATGGCATTGCGTACTCTTGTCAGATAATCTGCTATTGGATCTGTCATTGTTTATAATTTTTTTGTTTTTACCAGCTTGCTTTTTTTACACCAGGAATAAGCCCTTTTGAAGCCAATTCACGAAATACTATCCTGCTAATGCCAAACTGACGTATATACCCTCTGGGTCTTCCGGTTAGTTTGCACCTGTTATGAAGGCGTACCGGACTTGAGTTACGCGGAAGACGGCTAAGGGCCTGATAATCGCCTTCGGCTTTTAGCTGAGCTCTTTTAGCAGCATATTTTTCAACCAGCTTTTTCCGCTTTATTTCACGGGCCTTTATTGATTCCTTTGCCATAGATATTAATTCTTTTTAATGTTTTTAAAGGGTAAACCGAATTCGCGCAATAGAGCAAATGCCTCGTCATCATTCTTGGTTGAGGTCACAAATGTAATCTCCATACCGATGATTTTGGAAATTTTATCAATATCAATTTCCGGGAAAATAATTTGTTCGGTTATACCAAGGGTGTAATTTCCCCTGCCATCGAGTTTGGTATTAATACCTTTGAAATCTCTGATTCGCGGAAGGGCAACTGATATTAACCGCTCCAGAAACTCATACATACGGTTTCTTCTTAAGGTAACCTTCACACCAATGGGCATCTTACGCCGCAGTTTGAAATTTGAAATATCTTTCTTAGCATAAGTCTGCACTGCCTTCTGGCCGGTTATTAATGTCAGTTCCTCCTGAGCAATATCAACAATCTTTTTATCGGCAACTGCTTGTCCGACGCCCTGGTTGATGATAATTTTCTCAAGCCGTGGCACTTGCATGACTGTCCGGTAGCCGAACTCTTTGGTCAGGGCCGGGACAATCTCTTCTTTGTATTTCTTTTTTAAATTCGGAATGTAAGTCATTATTTAATTTCCTCCCCTGATTTTTTTGAATATCTTACAAGTGTATCTTTAACCAGTTTTCTTCCGATACGGGTTGGTTTGCCTGTTGAAGGGTCAATCAGCATAAGGTTTGAAATGTGAATGGGAGCTTCTTTTTTAAGTATTCCTCCCTGCGGATTTTTTGCATTGGGTTTGGTATGTTTGCTTACCAGATTAATGCCTTCCACAATAGCTTTATTGGTTTTGCGTATCACTTCAAGGACTCTTCCCTGCTGTCCTTTATATTCACCGGTATTCACGAATACCGTATCGCCTTTTCTTATGTGTAATTTTTTCTGCATGTTTTTTTCCGGTTAAAGTTGTTAAAGAACTTCAGGCGCCAATGATACTATTTTCATGTATTTATCACGTAATTCGCGTGCAACGGGTCCGAAGATACGGGTTCCCCTGATTTCATCCTGGTTGGTTAATAAAACGCAGGCATTATCGTCGAATCTGATATATGAACCATCGCTACGGCGGATTTCTTTTTTGGTTCTTACAACAACCGCTTTACTCACCGTACCTTTTTTTACTTCACTCGATGGCAGTGAGCTTTTTACGGTAACTACTATTTTATCGCCTATTGTTGCGTAGCGTTTACCGGTTCCGCCAAGAACCCTGATGCAAAGAACCTCTTTTGCACCGCTGTTATCAGCAACCGTTAGTCTGCTTTCCTGTTGTATCATAGTTATTTAACTCTTTCAATGATTTCTACTAATCTCCATTTTTTTGTCTTGCTAAGAGGCCGTGTTTCCATAATCCTTACCACATCGCCAATCTTGCAGTCATTATTTTCATCATGAGCCTTAAATTTGGATGTGCGGTTGATAAACTTTCCGTATATGGGATGTTTTACCTTGCGCTTTTCAGCAACTACAATGGTCTTATTCATTTTATTGCTGACCACGGTTCCAATTCGCTCTTTACGTAAATTTCTCTTTTCCATTGATGATTACTGATTAGCTGGTTTTACTTCTCTTTTTTTCTGGTTAAGAATGGTATATAACCGTGCAATGTTTCTCCTTGAAGCACGTAACTTCAGTGGATTGTCAATCGGAGAAATGGCATGGTTGAGTTTCTGGCGGAACAGAAAGTTTTTTTCGTTTTCAATCCGTTCCTCGATTTCTTTTATGGATAGCTCTCTTATTTCCGATGTTTTCATTTTCTTATGATATTAATTACCAACATAGTCCCTGCGGACAACAAATTTGGTTGCTATAGGAAATTTCTGGGCTGCAAGGTCCAGCGCTTCTTTGGCAACCTGATAAGGAACACCGTCGGCTTCAATAAGAATACGTCCCGGTGTAACCGGTGCAACAAATCCTTCGGGAGCGCCTTTCCCTTTACCCATACGAACTTCAGCAGGTTTTTTAGTGATTGGCTTATCGGGAAAAATCCTGATCCAAATCTGTCCTTCACGCTTCATGTGGCGGACAACAGCCTGGCGGGCGGCTTCAATTTGCCTTCCGGTAATCCATGCTGAATCCATGGCTTTTATCCCGAACGAGCCAAAGGCTAATTCATGCCCCCGCTGGGCATTGCCTTTCATGCGCCCCTTCTGCTGCCTTCTGAATTTGGTTTTTTTCGGCTGTAACATATCATTAAATTATTATGCTTTATTATCAGTTTATTTTCTGCGTTTTTTAAAGTTGCTCTTTGGTTTTGCGCTTTTGGCGCCAATATTAGGAGCAAGGTCACGATGCCCGTAAATCTCACCTTTAAATATCCAGACTTTGATACCTAAAAGCCCTACCTTTGTTAAAGCTTCACCTAATGCATAGTCAATATCGGCTCTGAAGGTGTGCAAAGGAATACGTCCTTCCTTAAGGATTTCTGTTCGTGCCATTTCAGCACCTCCCAGTCTGCCTGAAATTTGTACCTTAATACCTTCAGCGCCCATCCTCATGGTTGATGCAATCGTCATTTTAATAGCCCTGCGGTATGATATTTTGCCTTCAATCTGGCGGGCAAGATTGTTTGCAACAATAGTAGCATCCAGTTCGGGCCTTTTAACTTCAAATATGTTAATCTGCACTTCCTTGTTGGTAATCTTACGGAGTTCTTCCTTTAATTTATCAACTTCCTGGCCACCTTTACCAATAATAATACCAGGGCGGGCAGTATTAACCGTAACTGTGATGAGCTTTAGCGTACGCTCAATAACGATCTTTGAAATGCTTGCTTTACTGAGCCTTGCAGTAAGGTACTCACGGATTTTATAATCTTCAACTATCTTTTCAGAGTAGTTTCTTCCTCCGTACCAGTTGGAATCCCATCCCCGGATGATTCCCAGTCGATTGCTTATAGGATTTACTTTTTGTCCCATTAATATTAATTTGTTTGACTTACTACTTCTTTTTCCTGTTGAATTTTATTTAAACTATCCAGAACTATGGTAACATGGTTTGACCGCTTTCTGATCCGGTAACCTCTTCCCTGAGGAGCGGGGCGAAGCCTTTTAAGCGTTCTGCCCTGATTAACGTAGATTTCCTTTACAAACAAGTTACTCTTTTCAATTCTGGCATCCTCATTTTTCTTTTGCCAGTTTGCAATAGCAGACATCAGCAGTTTTTCGAGTTTGCGGGCAGGCTGTTTTGTGCTGAACCGCAAAACATCGAGTGCCCTGTTTACTTCGACTCCACGGATAAGGTCGGCAACCAGCCTCATTTTCTGGGTTGAAGTCGGGCAATTATTCAAACTGGCCATAGCCATCTGTTTTTTTTCCTCCTTGCGCTTTTCAGCTGTAATTCGTTTGCGTGCACCCATGGCTTAAATTTTTTATCAGTTATTCTTTTTGTTTACCGGCATGGCCTCTGAATATTCTTGTTGGCGAAAACTCACCAAGCCTGTGGCCTACCATGTTTTCGGTGATATAAACGGGTATAAATTTGTTCCCGTTATGCACAGCTATTGTATGACCGACAAAATCAGGAGATATAACCGATCTTCTCGACCATGTCTTAATGACCGACTTTTTCCCTGACTTGTTCATTTCAAGTACTCGTTTTTCGAGTTTGTAATCAATAAAAGGACCTTTTTTCAGTGACCTGCTCATATTCAGTCAATTATTTTTTCCTGCGTTCAACAATAAACTTATTAGTAGGATTCTTCTTTTTGCGGGTTTTGAATCCTTTAGCATATAAGCCTTTCCGTGATCTCGGATGGCCTCCTGAAGCTTTACCTTCACCACCACCCATAGGATGATCAACTGGGTTCATGGCAACACCCCTTGTTCTGGGCCTGATGCCAAGCCATCTGGTTCGACCTGCTTTTCCCGACCTTTCAAGGCTGTGGTCGGGATTTGAAACTGTCCCGATAGTAGCCCTGCAGGTAGTAAGTATCATGCGCGATTCACCTGAAGGCAGCTTAACAATAGCATATTTACCTTCGCGTGAAAGCAACTGGGCGTATGAACCAGCGCTGCGTGCCAGCATACCGCCTTTCCCCGGTTGAAGCTCAATACTGTGAATCAATGTACCAAGCGGTATTTCAGCCAATGTAAGGCAGTTGCCAACTTCAGGGGCAACTCCTGCTCCCGACCTGACCACCTGGCCGGGTTTAAGGCCATTAGGGGCAATAATGTAACGTTTTTCACCATCTTCATAAATCAGAAGCGCAATCCTGGCAGACCTGTTGGGATCATACTCGATTGACTTTACCGTTGCTGCCATGCCATCTTTATCCCTCAAAAAATCAATCACACGATACATGCGTTTATGGCCTCCGCCAATATAACGCATGGTCATTTTGCCATTGTTATTACGGCCTCCCGACTTCCTCAGGGGCTGCAACAACGACTTCTCGGGTGTTGTTTTTGTTATTTCGTCAAATGTTGCAACAACTCTGTGCCTTTGACCCGGTGTAACAGGTTTTAATTTTCTTACAGCCATAATATAAAATTAGATGTTGCTATAAAAATCTATTGTTTCACCTTCCCGTAAGGTAACTATTGCTTTTTTATAGGAGTTTTTTCTCCCTCTGACTATTCCGGTTTTTGTGAACCGTGATTTTTGTTTACCTGCATATCGCATGGTATTAACCGATTCAACATTGACACCGTATAGTTCTTCCACGGCTTTTTTTATCTGCACTTTGTTTGCCCTTTTGTCGACAACAAAACCATATTGCCTCAGGGTTTCTCCCTTAAGGTTCATTTTTTCGGTTACTACGGGCTTCAGTATAATATCCATTTCTTTCAGTTTTTTTATTATAAAATTTGCTGGATATTCTCAATGGAACTTTCCGTCAATACAAGGGAATCACTATTAAGAATATCATAAGTATTTAATTCAGAATAGGTTACAACTTTTGTATTGGGAATATTCCGGGACGACAAAGATATGTTTTTATCCGGTTTGCTGAGAACAAGCAATGATTTTTTATTGCCGATCTCCAGATTATTGATAATTGAAATATATTCTTTAGTTTTTATTTTATCCATTGAAAAGTCTTCCACTACCTTAATTTCATTGTTTCTTGCCTTGTAAGTCAATGCTGATTTACGGGCCAGCAGCTTAACCTTTTTATTCAGTTTGAAATTATAATCACGTGGCTGAGGCCCAAATATACGGCCTCCTCCGACAAAGAGAGGGTTTTTAATACTGCCGGCACGGGCAGTACCAGTTCCTTTTTGTCTTTTTATTTTACGGGTACTTCCTGAGACCTCGTTCCTTTGTTTTGACTTATGAGTTCCCTGGCGCCTGTTTGCCATATACTGCTTTACATCGAGGTAAATGGCATGGTCATTAGGTTCAATCCCGAAGATCGCATCCTTCAGTTCTACTTTTCTGCCGGTGTCTTTTCCGGCTATATTGAATACTGCAACTTCCATAGTTAAATACATTTTAAATTCTGTCGGGGCTTTCAACAATGACATAGGACCCTTTAGATCCGGGCACAGAGCCTTTCAGTAATAAAAGATTATCATCAGGAATGATCTTCATCACTTTGAGGTTGATAATTTTGGTTTTTTTACCGCCCGTACGGCCGGCCATTCTTAAGCCTCTGAATACTCTTGAAGGATATGATGATCCGCCAAGTGAACCAGGTGCCCGCGAGCGGTCATGCTGTCCGTGGGTAGAGTCGCCTACACCACCGAAATGGTGTCTTTTTACAACACCCTGAAAACCTTTCCCCTTAGAAATAGCTGAAACATCCAGCCAGGGATCATCATGAAAATAATCAACTGTAATAATGTCTCCAACCTTCCAGTCGGGTATAAACCCTTTCAGTTCAATTACTTTTCTTTTGGGTGTTGTATTAGCCTTTTTGAAATGGCCTAACATTGACTTCGGTGTGTTTTTTTCCTTTTTTTCATCGAAAGCCATTTGTATGGCGGCATAGCCGTCTGTTTCCATGGTCTTTACCTGAGTAATCACACATGGGCCGACCTGCAAAACGGTACAGGGTACACTGTTTCCGTTTTCGTCAAACACTGAGGTCATTCCGATTTTTTTACCAATTAATCCCGGCATTGTTGTATAGTTTCAATAATAGTTATCAGACTTTAATTTCAACTTCGACACCACTGGGCAACTCTAATTTCATGAGTGCATCAATGGTTTTTGGCGTGGAGCTGTATATTTCAAGCAATCTTTTGTGTGAAGACAGCTGAAACTGCTCTCTTGATTTCTTATTCACAAAAGGTGAACGCAATACTGTGAATATTCTTTTGTGGGTTGGCAGCGGAATAGGACCGCTAACTACAGCACCGGTAGACTTTACAGTTTTTACAATCTTTTCCGCTGACTTATCCACCAGGTTGTGATCGTACGATTTTAGCTTTATTCTTATTTTCTGGCTCATTGATATCGCGTTATTTTAATTTATATCATTACTGATTTAATACCTGTTGTTTTTTCAATTACCTCGGTTGCAATATCAGGCGGTACTTCAGCATAATGTGAAAACTCCATTGATGAGGTGGCCCGTCCTGATGTAAGCGTGCGCAATACGGTTACATAACCGAACATTTCAGCCAGTGGCACCAATACCTTAATAACCCTGGCCGAAGCTTTTGATTCCATACCGGTAATTTGTCCGCGGCGGCGGTTGAAATCAGCAATTACGTCACCCATATATTCTTCAGGTGTAACAACTTCAACCGACATAACAGGTTCAAGCAGGATGATCCTGGCTTTTTTCATACCATGTCTGAATGCCTGTTTTGCTGCTATCTCAAATGAAAGCGAATCAGAATCAACGGGGTGATATGAACCGTCTTTCAGGGTTACTTTAAGGTTTTCCATCGGGAAACTGGCTAGAACGCCATTTCTGATTGCATCGCGGAAGCCTTTTTCAACCGATGGTATATATTCACGGGGTATATTGCCTCCTTTAACTTCATCAATAAATTGCAGCCCCGAGACCCCTTTATCAGCAGGGGCGAATTCAACAATAATATCGGCATATTTGCCTTTACCGCCGGTTTGTTTTTTGAATACTTCGCGGTGGTTGACCACGTTGGCAATAGCTTCTTTATAGGCCACCTGAGGTTTGCCCTGGTTGCATTCAACATTAAATTCCCGCCTTAGTCGGTCGAGTAATATTTCGAGGTGTAATTCACCCATTCCGCTTATTATGGTCTGGCCTGAATCTTCATCTATCTTTACTTTGAATGTAGGATCTTCTTCTGCCAGTTTGTTGAGTGCCATCCCCAGGCGATCAATATCAGCCTGTGTTTTAGGTTCAATGGCAATGCCAATAACCGGTTCGGGGAAAGTCATTGATTCGAAAGAAATCGGATGTTTGATATCACAGATGGTATCGCCGGTAACCACATCTTTAAGGCCAACGGCTGCGCAAATATCTCCGGCTTCAATTCTGTCTTTGGGATTCTGCTTATTGGCATGCATCTGATAAAGCCTGTTAATCCGGTCTTTTTTGCCTGTACGCGGGTTCAGCACAGAAAGGCCGGGTATTACAAAGCCCGAATAAACACGTAAATATACCAGGCGGCCCACATAGGGATCGGTAGCAATTTTAAAGGCAAGCGCGGAGAGTGGTTCCTTAGCGTCAGCTTTTCGCTCTTCAGTTTTATTGGTATAAGGATTAGTTCCCTTGACGGTTTTAATATCGAGGGGGCTTGGGAGCAGGCAGCAAATAGCATCAAGAAGGCGCTGTATGCCTTTGTTCTTAAATGCAGCACCACATAAAACAGGAACAATACGTTGGTTGATTACTGCTTTGCGCGTATGCTCCATAAATTCTTCAACGGTTATGGAGGCACGGTCTTCCAGAAATCTTTCCAGTAAATCGTCATCGAGCTCACATACTGCTTCAATAAGTTTTTCGCGCCACATCTCCACTTCGTCGGTCATCTCCTCCGGGATATCCATATATTCATAACGCATACCCATTTTTTCATCTTCCTTCCAGATGATAGCCCTGCGTTCAATTAAATCTACGAGCCCGATGAAATTGTCTTCTGAACCGATGGGTATCTGCATAGGCACAGGATTGGCTCCCAGTTTTTCTTTGATTTCATGCACAACGCCGAAGAAATCAGCTCCTGGCCTGTCCATTTTATTCACAAAAGCAATACGCGGGACATTATATTTGTCTGCCTGGCGCCATACGGTTTCCGACTGTGGTTCAACACCGCCGACTGCACAAAATACTGCTATTGCGCCATCGAGCACCCGTAACGACCTTTCGACTTCCACAGTAAAGTCAACATGTCCCGGGGTATCAATGATATTGATCTTGTATTCTTCATCGTGGTATTTCCAGTATGTGGTGGTAGATGCTGCTGTGATGGTAATCCCTCTTTCCTGTTCCTGTACCATCCAGTCCATGGTAGCTGTGCCTTCGTGCACTTCACCCATTCTGTGCACCAGGCCCGTATAGAAAAGAATGCGCTCGGTAGTAGTAGTTTTACCGGCGTCTATATGAGCCATAATGCCAATATTCCTCGTATATCTTAAATCTGAACTCATAATGCACTAATTATCAGCTAGTGTGAACTATATTCAAAAAGTCATTATGTCAAATACCTTTAAAACCTGAAATGTGCAAATGCTTTATTGGCTTCTGCCATCTTATGGGTATCTTCCTTCTTTTTGAATGCTCCTCCTTCTTCTTTATATGCAGCAATTATTTCTGATGCCAGTTTGTCACTCATTGAATTACCTGTTCTTTTTTTTGCAAAGAAAATAAGGTTTTTCATGCTGATGGAAATCTTACGGTCGGGCCTTATTTCAGTAGGAACCTGAAATGTAGCACCGCCCACCCTGCGGCTTTTAACTTCCACCTGTGGTGTGATGTTTTCCAAAGCTTTCTTCCAGATATCCAGCGGAGCGCCTTCAATGTCTTTTGCCCTTTTTTCAACAATATCCAGTGCGTCATAAAATATTCTGTAAGCTACGCTCTTTTTACCTCTGCGCATAAGGTTATTGATAAACCTTGTGACCAATGGATCGTTAAACTTAGGATCGGGTGGTAATATCCTTCTTTTTGGCTTTGTCTTTCTCATCGCTGATTATCCTTTACAATTATCATTTTTTTGGTTTTTTGGTTCCGTATTTAGAGCGGCGCTGATTGCGTCCTTCAACTCCGGAAGCATCAAGAGTGCCTCTGATTAAGTGATAACGAACACCGGGCAAATCTTTTACCCTGCCGCCGCGGATCAAAACAATTGAGTGTTCCTGCAGATTATGGCCTTCTCCAGGAATATATGCAGTAACTTCCACGCCATGGGTCAGCCTTACCCTTGCCACCTTACGCATGGCCGAGTTGGGCTTCTTGGGTGTAGTTGTATAAACACGTGTACAAACACCCCTCTTCTGGGGGCATCCGTTCAGGGCCGGAGCCTTGCTCTTATCCTCTGCTTTCGATCTGCCTTTGCGGACTAATTGTTGTATCGTTGGCATTTATATAATAATTTAACCTTTTTAAAATAGGCTCGCAAAGGTAGAGGTTTTTTTTATAAAAACAATAATACCCTAAAAAATTTTTTATGATAAAATAGCTTGAATTTTTACAGATTGTTTTTACCTTTATTTTATAATAAAAAGTCTTTCAAATGAAAACCTTCAGAACCTTTATTATTCTTCTTGTTTTTTTTATAATTAACAGTTGCGAAAAAGATAAGGACCTTACCAAATCTGAAATGCTCACGCAAAAAGCCTGGCTGATGAAAAGCGGATCTGTTAATCCTCCGTTGCAACAAGGAAATGCAATAATCAGTGATACATATAATAGTTTACCCGACTGCAGCAAAGATGATTTATTGATTTTTAAATCAAACGGTTCATACACACAGGAGGAGGGTAAAACGAAATGTGTACCAACTGACCCTGTTGTCTTTGATATGGGAAACTGGTCACTTAATTATGATGAAACTGTGCTGACCATTGTAAGCACTTATTATGGTTACATATATGAGTGCCAGATTCTTAAACTCAGCTCCTCGGAATTAAGCATACAGTATCAGTTGTACGATTCACTCGGAACGGCTTATACTTTTACTGAATCATACAGGCATTAAGTCATGCCTGTTCCGAAATCTGCATATAGTCAATCATTAACGGGATATCAAAGGGCTTTATGCCATGTTTTATAAGATATTTGCTGTCATCATGCATGGCTTTGGCAAACCACTTCATATCAAATGATGAAATACTATAGCCTTGTTTATAATGTTTAATTGCAAGTGGTTTGTTGCCAATGCACCATTCAATATGGCCCAGGTTGAGGAAATCGTTCTTATTGCCATCTGATTCAATAACCTTTTCAAAATATTTTTTGGCAGTATCAAATTTACCAAGTATAAAGGAACACCAGCCGATAGGACGCTGGATTTTATGGTTTTCGGGTTGCTGGTATTCAACTTTGAAGAAATATTTCAGTGCATTATCAAAATCTTCCATTTCCATATAAGCCTGTCCTATCTGTGCCTGTACCTGCAGGTTTTCGGGTTCGAGTTTTGATGCATGTTTATAATATTCAATAGCTTTTGGATAATTACCTGTTCTTTTATAACACCAGGCTATCTGGTAGATAAGCCATAGCCGGCCCGGATTAATGATTTCAGCTTTATGATAAAATTCAATGGCTTTCGGGTAATTATCAAGTTTCTGATAACAAAAGGCAAT
>JAJUGM010000047.1 GCA_029268165.1 Bacteroidota bacterium | reverse complement strand
GCTTTGCAACAACATAAAAAACGACCTCAGATATTGCCATATACCTGTTGTATTGCTCACTGCAAAAGTAACCATAAATGACCAAATTAACGGTTATGAAACCGGAGCAGATGATTACATATTTAAGCCATTTGACGGTGAATTGCTGAAGGCCAGGATTAAAAATCTTCTTGCAAAAAAGGAGAGTTTACGTCGTCAACTTATTGGAAGTGATTGCGTTATTAATACAAAAACCAGGATAAATTCTCTTGATGCAACATTTATTGAGAAAATCATAAAGCTTATTTATCAACACTATAGCAACCCGGAATTCAATGTTAATGATATTATTGATAATATTGGTATGAGCAGGAGCGTTTTTTACAGTAAATTTAAGGCATTATCAAACCAGTCAATAAATGATTTAATTACCAATTTTCGTTTGAAAAAAGCTGAAGAATTAATACGTACATCTAATTTAACCATCAGTGAAATAGCTAATGAATGTGGCTTCCATGATCCTGCTTATTTCAGCCGTGTTTTCAGAAAAGCATACAATATTTCTCCTACTGATTATAAAAAAGTGCATTCAAAGTAACCCGCTCTCTTATAATGCATTAGGTTTGTTTTTTAATCTGCAATATTAATTTTTGTCTGACCCGGATAATAATCCAAGATTTTAGGACTAAAATCCAAATTACTTTAAGATGTTGCCAATAACTTTGATACAGTTATTAACCCAAAAACATGTATCTATGAAAAAAGGACTGATTATTAAATTTTTAGGCGTAGCCGTTTTACTCTCTGCTTTTACTATGCAGCAGGTAAGGTGCCAGACAATATGTTCAAGTCAGACGGGCACCAATAATGGTTTCTATTATTCGTGGTGGACAGATGGTGGCGGAACGGCTTGTATGACACTTGGTTCAGCCGGTAATTACAGCGTCTCGTGGAGTAATACGGGCAACTTTGTAGGAGGGAAAGGCTGGAGCACTGGTTCGCCAAGCAGAGTAATTAGCTATAATGCGGGAGTTTTTGCCCCTTCAGGTAATGCATACCTTTGTCTATATGGATGGACAAGAAATCCATTAATTGAATACTATGTAGTTGACAACTGGGGAACTTACAGGCCCACAGGAACATATATGGGTACTGTAACAACAGATGGAGGTACCTACGATATTTATCGTACACAACGTGTAAATCAGCCATCAATTGACGGAACAGCTACTTTTTATCAGTACTGGAGTGTTCGTCAGTCAAAAAGGTCAACAGGAACCAATAATACCATTACCTTTCAGAACCATGTTAATGCATGGGCAAGTAAGGGTATGAATCTTGGTTCAAGCTGGGCCTATCAGATTATGGCTACCGAAGGATACCAGAGTAGCGGCAGCTCAAATGTGACAGTTTGGGAAGGTGGAAGCAGCAGTGGTGGAAGTAGTGGAAGTACAAGCAGTTATACAATTACTGTCAGGGCACGCGGAACAAGCGGTGCTGAGCAAATCAGACTGATGGTAGGTTCAACAACCGTTGCTACATGGACGCTTACTACCAGTATGCGGGATTATTCTGCATCAACAACTGCCACAGGTGGTATTACCGTTCATTTCATTAATGATGCCAGTGGCCGTGATGTGCAGGTCGATTATATTCAGGTAGGCGGCAATACATGGCAGGCTGAAAACCAGTCTACCAATACAGGTGTCTATCAGAATGGTAAATGCGGCGGATCATACAGCGAATGGATGCACTGCAACGGCTATATTGGCTTTGTTGCCTATAAGAGTACTCAAGCTTTTACAGAGTTTGATGAAAATATTGATAATTTCAAAGATATTACAGTTTATCCCAATCCTTCGATCAATGGCTTAATTAATCTGCATTTAAATAATATACCCGGACAGATTACAGTTAAAATTTTCGATTTAAACGGTCAGGTTGTCCTGGAAGACCGCTTCTTTGATACACCTGATATCCAGATTTATCATACACTTAAACAAGGATTGTATTTTATCAATGTAATTTCTGGTGGAAATACCTATGTAGAAAAGTTTTTCATTAAATAGTACCCTAGTTTAGTTAATTAAAGAGGCTGCTTCGGTTTTCGAGGTAGCCTCTTTTTGTTTTTATTAATTAATTATTAATGAATTAGTTATAAGGGTATTATTTTCTTATTAAAGGAATCAGATACTATTTTCCAGTTTCAATAAGAGTTACAATAATATTTCTGCTTTCCCTCGGGCCATCAAATTCACACAAAAAGATATTCTGCCATGTTGAAAGTCCGAGTGTACCGTTAATAATCGGAATGGTTTCAGATGGACCTATTAATCCCGACTTCAGGTGTGCATCCCCGTTATTGTCCTGATAATCGTGTTGCCATATTCCCGCTGGTATCAGCTTTCTGAGTAAGTTAAGTACATCATTCTGAACCGATTCGTCCCAATTTTCCTGAATCATAATGGCAGCTGTCGCCCCCTGCACATATACATTGACAATGCCTGTATAAATACCCGATTTTGCAACCATCTGTTTTATCTTCGATGTAATATCATATAGCCCGTTTTGACAATCTGTTCTTATTGAAATGATTTCCTGCATGGTAGTTAATAATTAGAATAGTTATTGCAGATGCTGAAAATTAATCAAAAATCTCAAGTGTAAGTATAATTCTGTTAATTTTGACCTAATTAGTTCAATATAATGGAAATGTTTCGCACTATAGTTGAGATTCCCGAATCGCCCTTAAAAATCAACTACCGGTCAGGCATTATGCTTATCGGGTCATGCTTTTCGGACTACATTGGCGAAAGACTTGTTTTTAATAAGTTTAAAGCGCTGCTTAATCCTTTTGGCGTTTTATTTAATCCCGCATCCATAGCCGATAGTATTAACACGATTATTGAACAAAGGCTTTTTGAACCTCGGGAACTGATTTATCACAACGGGCAGTGGTTAAGCCTGAGCCATTATACCGGTTTTTCACATCCTAACCAAGAGGTATGTCTCAACCGCATAAATCAAAGTATCTCAGCTTCACATTTATTTTTAAAAAACACTGACTTTCTTTTTATTACCTTCGGAACGGCATGGGTTTATACCTATAATCAGACAGGCGGCATTGTCGCCAATTGCCATAAGTTGCCGGCTTCAGCTTTTACCCGCAGCCTCATGCAACCTCAGGAAATTATTGATTTGTTTTCTGATTTATTAAAACGGCTGAAACATTTTAATAAAAAGCTTCATGTTATTTTTACACTCAGTCCGGTAAGGCACTGGAAAGACGGTGCAGTCGGCAATCAATTGAGCAAATCTGTTTTACATTTTGCTATTCAGCAAATTGTTAAAAAAAATCATGCTGAAGGCTATTTCCCGGCTTATGAAATCTTTATGGACGAACTACGCGATTACAGGTTTTATGGTACTGATATGCTTCATCCGGCTGAATCTGGAATTAATTATATATGGAAAAGATTTACTGACACTTATATTGAAAAAGACAGCATTGAACTGATGAGAAAAGTTGATGCCCTGATGAAATCATATAATCACCAGCCCAATAACCCTGAAGACCCGGCCTACAGAAATTTCCTCCAATCAACGCTTGCAGATATAGAAGCGTTTTCGAAACGGTACCCCTTTATTGATTTTGCGCAAGAAAAGAAGGAACTGGCCAGACGTTTAGCGACTGGTTAAATGTATAATGGGAATAACCATGGTTCATCTGGTCTTGAAAAAATTAACATGCTTAATTCTTATGAAGTATCAAATTAAAGAAGGCCTGAAACCCGAACATGAAATTTATTGTCTAATTTATCAGAAGAAAAATTAAACAATATTTCGTTTTCACTGTTAGGTTAATAATTAAAATCATACTGTTTGAATGTGAAAACAATTTATATTTTTATTTTAGCAATTTTTTTAACCTTGCATTATGCCCCCGCTCAGCAGCAAGGCAAGGCTATAATTGAGGGCAGAGTATTTAATGAGAAAAACAACGAGCCTTTACCATTTGCAAGTATTGTTATTTACGGCACAACAATAGGCTCAATCAGCGACCTCGACGGAAAATTTCTTTTTACCGGTATTGAACCAGGTTTTATCCGGTTGCAGGCATCTTCGGTAGGTTTTGAAACGGTGATAACAGAAGAATTTCAGGCCACATCGGCCCGCCGTTTTTATATTGAAGTCCCTATGAAAGAGGCTAACATTAGCCTTTCAGAAGTTACAGTTAAAGCATCTCCTTTCAGAAAACAGGAAGAGAGCCCTGTATCGCTAAGGACCATACAAATTTCGGAAATTGAAAAAAATCCCGGAGGCAACCGTGATATATCAAAGGTATTGCAGTCATTTCCGGGGGTAGGAGGAACAGTGTCTTTTCGTAATGATTTAATTATAAGGGGCGGAGGGCCTTCTGAAAACAGGTTTTATCTTGATGGCATTGAAATCCCTAATCTCAATCATTTCGCTACTCAAGGCGCTTCAGGAGGAGCAGTGGGCATTATTAACGTTGATTTCATAAGGCAGGTACAATACTATTCAGGAGCATTTCCTGCAAGTCGGGGAAATACGCTGAGCTCTGTCTTTGAATTCAGTCAGCTTGATGGGAATAAAGAAAAGCTCAAATTCAAAGGTTCTGTAGGTGCTACTGACCTTTCACTTGCACTTAACGGGCCTTTGGCTGAAAATACTACTTTCTTTGTTTCGGCAAGACGCTCATACCTGCAGTTACTTTTTGCAGCACTTCAGCTGCCATTTCTGCCAACCTATAATGATTTTCAGTTTAAAATCAAGTCAAGGATTGATTCAAAAAACGAAATATCATTTATAGGCATTGGCGCTATTGATAATTCAACCCTTAACCTGAAAGCTAATGAAACTCCCGAACAACGGTATATACTTGAATACCTACCGGTAAACGAACAGTGGAATTATGCCATTGGCGCGGTATATAAACATTTTCAGGAAAAAGGTTTTTATACACTGGTTTTAAGCAGAAATTATCTGAATAACAGTTCCTATAAATATGAGCAGAATAACAAAGAATTAGGTAAAGCTTTTAATTATTCTTCAACCGAAGCTGAAAATAAATTAAGGTTTGAGCATTTTTCGCGTACAGCAGACGATTATAAGATTGTATATGGCTTTTCATCAGAGTTAGCAAAATATAATAATGAAACCAGCCGGAAAGTTTTTGCGAATGATACTTCCGTTTTTTTTAACTATAATTCCGGCCTGAACATGATACATTATGGCTCATTTTTTCAGATAAGCAGGGCTTACTTTCAGCGAAGGCTAACACTATCGGCCGGAGCCAGAATAGATGGATCAGATTATTCTGCTCAAATGGCCAATCCTTTAAAGCACTTTTCTCCGCGTTTTTCGGCATCGTGGCAGATTAGTAACAGATTCTATATCAATTCCAGCACAGGAAGGTATTATCAGCGTCCTGCCTATACCACTTTAGGATATAGGGATGCTTCAGGTATGCTGGTGAACAAAGAAAACGGGTTAACCTATATCAGGGCAGACCATATTGTAGCCGGAGTTGAATACAGAGCCTCGGAAAATTCAATTATTACAGTCGAAGGATTTTATAAAAAATATAACAACTATCCCTTCTCACTTGCTGATTCCATTTCACTTGCAAGCAAAGGAGGCGATTACGGAACTTTTGGCGATGAAGCAGTAAAGTCAGTCGCTACAGGAAGAAGTTATGGATTTGAAATCTATTCAAAAACAGATGATATATTTGGCTTTAATACAACTCTTTCCTATACCTTTGTAATCAGCCAGTTCAGGGATCTTGACAACAACCTGAAACCATTAGACACTTATACTCCGACGTCCTGGGATAACCGCCATATATTCTATATTACAGCCACACGTAAGTTTAATAAAAACTGGTTTGCTGGTTTTAAATGGCGTTTTGTAGGAGCAGCGCCATACACCGAATATGATGTGGATAAATCAAGCATAAAAGCAGCATGGGATGCACAGGGAAGAGCTTATCTTGATTATTCTAATTTTAACAAATTCAGGTTAAAGCCTTTCCACCAGCTTGATGTGCGCGTTGATAAGGAATACTATTTTAAAAAATGGTCAATGAATTTATATATTGATATTCAGAATCTGTATAATAAAAAATCAGCAACACCCGACTATTTGGTTCGTGAAGCCCTGTTTTACGGGCAGGCAGTTGAAAATGACCCATATATTGATGAAAATGGCATTGAACGTTATAAACTTGTCAGAGTGCCTTCAGATGGCCAGGGTACAGTGTTGCCGACTATTGGTATAATCATTGAATTTTAAAAATATGTGTACAAGAAATTTATTCCGTATAACTATGCTGATGGTTTTGGTATCAATGCTTTTTGCATTTTCCTCCTGCCGTTCAGCACGTAATTTGACAGATAGTTCTGTTCATGATACTTTAACAACAAACCTTAATGAGAAGGGCCCTGGAATTGTTGTGCATTTTACGCGTGGTAAAAACTTCAATCATCCGCTTATGGCAGTCTGGATTGAGGATACAAACAGTAATTACCTGCAAACTTTATATGTAGCTGAATCGATAGCAAAAGGAATATTCGGGCATGGTGATGCCTCATCCGGAAAATGGATGCCCGGGCCTTTAAGAAGGCCTGCAGCTTTGCCGGTTTGGTCACACCGCAGAAATATCCAGGAAAAGGATGGACTTTATGTGCCAACCGTGAATACTCCTTTACCCGATGCAGTTACAGGCCCTACACCACAAGGTGATTTCTCAATTATTAGCAATCTTACTGAAAATATTCCTGCAGTTTTTGATGTTTATTTTGAGATTAATCAGAGCTGGGATTGGAATGAATACTGGACTAATGCTAAATTTCCTGATGATGAAAACTATAAAACCTCAGCCCAGCCATCACTAATATATGTTGCCAGAATAGATACTGTCACTGGCCAGAAAACAACGGAACTTAAGATAATTGGACACGGTCATTATTCAGGAAAAGACGGAAAAATATATCATGATTTATCAACCATAACTACAGCCATGAATATAGCTGAAAAAATATATGTTTATCTTCCCTGAACACCAAATAATTGTTTCTGCCTGAGACTGACAGTTAAAAAGCTTTTGAATAAAATGCTTTATTCATATTGCATTCCTTATAATGTTTTGTATTTTCCTTTTGTTAATTAACCCAGTTATTGCATTAGAACAATTTCTAATGCAATGCGATTAAGAAAAATCAACTTTTCCGGTTTGCTGACGCTGCACCTGAAAAGTGATTTTTCTTAATCGGGAAATCCATTGGTTCGCTCTTTCTGGGAGCTCCCAATGAATAATTTGGGATTAAGTGTATTTTAAATACCATTATTTTCTTTAAATTTGAATGAATTTGAATTACAGGATACTCAGTAATGAAAATTAATTTTGTTTGTTTAATCAGGTAAACCCTTATATATGTTAAAAAATTACTTGGCAAAAATCCTGATGACATTTATACTGTTTTTTTTATGTTCTGTTGATTTTTTAACAGCTCAGGAATCGCTGACACATGAAAAGAAGGTTTATATATCGCAAGATGGGAAAATATTCATAAACAAAGCGCTTCCGGTTTACCTGCGCTTATCTACTTCACCTGACAGTGCAGGTGGTTCATTTCTGCTTGAGAGCGAAACCTCTAAAAAATACTCCAATCCAATGTATTTTGATGCCGAGGGATATAATACGGTGCGTTCTCCATGGGCGGTTGATACAGTTACCAAGGCGTATGCCACGCCAAAACAGGATGTGGTTTATGAAATATATGCCGATAGTAAGCCTCCTGTTACGAAATTTAATTTTATAGGAAGCCAGCCAGTGAATAAAAATAATAAATTGTATTTTAACAATCAGACATCATTTTCATTTCAGGCTGATGATGCCACTTCAGGCGTGGAACATATTTATTTCTCAATTAACGGCAAACCTTACGAGATATATAGCACTGCAATCAGCCTGACTCAGGAAGGTGATTATGTGATGAAATATTATGCGGTTGATAATGTAGGTAACGTTGAAACACCTAATACTGCGAATATTTTTATTGATATTTCAGCTCCTGAGACAAAACTGGAAATATCAGGCGACCGCTACGAAAATATTATATCCGGCCGGTCAAAAATACTGTTGAAAGCAGATGACAGGGGTATCGGACCTGATAAAATATTTTACAAGCTCGATGAAAACAGCTGGAAAAATTATCAGGCGCCATTGGCTGCAACACTCATGGAGCAGGGCGAACACACCTTATTATATTACAGTACCGACCTTACCGGAAATCACGAAAACGAAAAAAGTTTTAGTTTTTACATTGACAAAACTCCACCTGTAATGGTGCAGGAGTTAGTCGGAAAGAGTTTTATAGCAGGCGGCAAAGAATATGCTTCAGGCAGAAACCAGATTAAAATAACTACCTTTGATAATAAGGCCGGTGTTAAAGAGGTTTATTATTCTATAAATAATAAGCCTTTTATTAAATATGAAAGCCCCTTTTACCTTTCTGAAATACAAGGGTCTCTTTTTTTAAAAGCTTATGCCATTGATAATGTCGGCAACCGCACCGAGAACTTTGAAAAAGCGGAGTCTTTAACAATCCCATACATCGATCTGGCAGGGCCTTCACTGGCCTATTCATTTAACGGGCCGGTATTCAAAATGAGGGACACGTTATTTGTTTGCCAAAAAACCACTGTTTTGCTGAAAGGGTCGGATAATGAATCGGGATTTAACCATCTGGAATATTCCATCGATAATGCTAATCCTGAACTGTATGTAAATCCTTTTTCCTTTATAACAGAAGGAAAACATATAGTAGGAATTACCGGTTTTGACAATGTTGATAATTTAAGTCATAAAGAATTTGTTGTTATTTCAGATAATACAGGCCCTGAAATTTTTATACAATTCAGTATCAACCCGAGATTAGTTAAAAATTCAGAAGGGAGCAATATTGAGGTTTTTCCACGTCACCTCGTCTTATTTTTATCTGCCCGGGATAACATAGTTGGTTTCGACGCCATGTACTATTCAATAAACGGTATGCCGGCATTGAAATACAATGGTCTAATTGGTAATTTTGCTGCTCCAGGTTTTTATACGATGAAAATAAGGGCAGTGGATAAGCTCGGGAATGAGACATCAAAAGAAATATCTTTTACAATAGAAAATTGAAAACTTTCCTGGCTCATATTTGGCACACAATTTGAGTTGTTTTCTGTTTGGCTTTGATCCAAAAATATGTTTAGTATCCTGATAAACATTCTGAAGAAAAGTATTATGAAAGCATTAACGGAGCAAAATAGGTTTAAAACAATTAGCGCTCCGGTATTGTTGGTTTTCCTCTTATTCTTTCATTGCACCGGTAGTCCCCAACCTTCAGAGGAATTTAAAAAGCAACGCGAACAAATGGTGAAATGGCAAATTGAAGCCAGAGGCGTAACCGATAAGCGTGTACTTGATGCTATGCGAAAGGTTGAACGGCACCTTTTTGTTCCTTCTGAACTTGCTGCCTATGCCTATGCTGACCAGCCTTTACCTGTGGGTTATAATCAGACCATTTCCCAACCTTATATTGTTGCCTTCATGACTGAAGCTCTAAAATTGAGTCCGACTTCAAAAGTACTTGAAATAGGTACAGGCTCCGGATACCAGGCTGCTATACTGGCTGAAATATGTGATTCGGTATTTTCAGTTGAGATTGTTAATGAACTTGGCACTAAGGCTAAGGCATTATTAAAAAGCCTCAATTATAATAATGTTTTTATCAGGATTGGAGATGGATATCAGGGATGGCCCGAATATGCTCCTTTTGATGCAATTATTGTAACATGCGCTCCTACCCATGTACCTGAACCCTTAAAAGAGCAACTTGTTGAAGGAGGCAAAATGATAATCCCTGTTGGAGAAACTAACTACCAGGAACTGATTTTACTTGTCAAAAAGAAAGGAAGACTCATTCAGCAGTCAGTGCTGCCTGTGCGATTTGTCCCTATGGTTGACCAAAACAAACGAAAATATTAGCTTCTCTTTTACCCGTTTTATATTTTATTATTCATTTGCATTATCTCAATACATTTTATTTCTGAAAGGCTTTTCAGTAATCCTTCCTAATAGTGTGAGATAAATCAATTCAATATTTAGTCTTGTTGTTCATCAATTACTTCACTACTTTATTCCATCGCTTTATTTATGTATAAGATCAAAAGAAGAGAATCCTAATAAAGAATAAACTGAAGAAACAAGAATATATAATAGCATTACAATGACAATACCTGATAATTGGAAAATAATTAATATGATTGCAGCAACCAGCAGAAACAGATATCGCACAATATTATTACTGAAACGGTAATCTTTAAATTTCAGTGAAAACATACTGATGTGCGAAATCATAAGCAGGCAGACTGCAATAATGATAAATTCGAGGAACCAGATTTTTAATAATAAGGGGCCCAGAAAAGCCACTTCTTTTTCTTCGCTGATCAAAAATCCAATTCCGGCGATAAGCATAGCTGCTGCTGGTGTCGGCAATCCTTTGAAATATAAATTACTGCCCGTTTCTGTATTAAACCGGGCAAGCCTCAGTGCTGCGAAAACGGCGATTAAAAATGATGAAACAAGAAGAAGGTTCATCAAAAATCCGGGTGAAACAATGTTAAAGTCAGATTCCGGTGAACTTTTCACAAGAGAAAACAGCATGAGCCGATAAATAATAAAAGAGGGAGCAACCCCAAAACTGATCACATCAGAAAGTGAATCAAGCTGCTTGCCAATGTCTGAAACACTTTTTAATACCCTTGCAAGCCAGCCATCAATAAAATCGAGCGCTGCTGCGATTAGAATAAAGATTCCCGCAAGGCTTAATTCATCCTTGGTTGCATAGGTTATAGAAATACATCCTGATAACAAACCCAATAATGTTACAAAATTGGGAATGTGGCGTTTTAAAAAATTCATGGCAACAAATGTTTATTAGAACAAAGATAATATTAAAACTATTTCATTATTATTTATAATTTTGCCCATTGAAAAATAATAATATTCAAAAAGTTATTTACATGAAAATCGCAGTTGATTTTGATGGAACAATAGTAGAACATCGCTATCCCCAGATTGGCGAGGAAAAACTATTTGCATTTGAAACATTAAAACAATTGCAAAAGCTTGGTCATCAGATAATTTTGTGGACATTCCGGCATGGAAAGGAACTTGAGGAGGCTGTAGAATTCTGCCGGAAAAAGGGACTGGAATTTTATGCAGTAAACAAAAGCTATCCCGAGGAAGTGTTTGATCCGGAAAACACAAGCCGTAAAATTGACAGCGACATTTTTATTGATGACCGCAATGTTGGCGGGTTCCCGGGATGGAGCGAAATTTGGCAGATACTTAACCCCGATTATGCCGACTCTGAAGTAAATGAACTTTCGAATCTTGCAAAGGGCAATACCCGTGTTGGCAGCCGACTTAAAAATTTCTTCAGATAACAGATTTTCCTGTACTCATTTTACAGGGAAATACATCATTACACATTTATATTTATTATGAAATATCAGATAGGCTTTTTTTTCACCTTCGTTCTCCTGATTGCCAGCTGTTGTAATAAGAAAACCCGTACCAGCGACACCACGGCAAATATAGAACATGAAGCCCTTATGGCCACCATTGTTTTACCTCGCGACGGGGAAACATTTAAATGTGGTGATTCCATTCATTTCAAATTCAGAATTAATCCCGACTCACTTGTTTTAATTGATTCTGCCGTTATTTCCAATAACAAAAATATTCAGAATAAGTTTTATACCGGTTTTGAAAGGATGACATGGAGTTCATCCAATGCCCGGGTAGGGAAGAATATTTTAAAGGTGACTTTTTACAAAAAAGGTCGCAGGGAAAATCATACAATTTCAGTTATTCTTCTTTCTGATCAGGTACCGTTTGAATATAAATATAAAATAATTAATAAATTTCCACATGATAACCAGGCTTTTACACAAGGTTTGCTTTACGATGGCGGAATGCTATATGAAAGCACGGGTCTTGAAGGCCAGTCAACTTTGCGCATAGTAACTATTCAGACGGGCATCCCGGTACTGAAGATAAATCTTGAAAATCAGATATTTGCCGAAGGCATAGCCCTTTTTAATGATCAGATTTATCAGCTAACATACAAATCACAAATTGGATTTATATATAATAAGAAAAATCTTCAGCTTATAAGGCGTTTTGATTATCCTATAAAGGAAGGATGGGGATTAACATCAGACGACGATCACCTGATTATGAGCGACGGATCTGCTCAGCTTTACTTTATCGAACCCGTCTATTTTACACAGGTTGACCAGATTGAAGTTTTTGACAATAAAGGAATGGTAACTTATTTAAACGAACTTGAATACATCAATGGAAAAGTACTGGCAAATATCTGGTATAAAAATATTATTGTAGTTATTGACCCCTTGACAGGTAAAGTTACCGGACAACTTAACCTTGAAAAACTTATCCCGGCTGAAATAAAGCAGGACCCGAATAAAGTATTAAACGGAATTGCATGGAATCCGTCAACTAAGCATATTTTTATTACCGGAAAAAACTGGCCTGTATTATATGAGTTGGAAATAATTCCTCCTTTATAAAATATTTTCAACCATTTTTTTGAATAAATAATCTTCTAATTACTTTTTTTTAACGTGTTTTTCAATACCATTTGTTAAAACATATATTTCAGTATATCAATATAATAAGATATTATTTCAACAATTACTTTATCATCTTAGCTTGTTAATAACTTGTTAATAACTGTAAAATAAATGTTCACAAAACAGCCTGTTAAAAAAAAATGCATTGAGGTTATAAATAGTATTTTTGAACCTGCCCGCAATAAGCGGAGAGTAATTAAAACAGATAAGAGGTATGGGAAAAATAATTGCTATAGCTAATC
>JAJUGM010000046.1 GCA_029268165.1 Bacteroidota bacterium | reverse complement strand
TATCTCTTTCTTCTCTTTACGGCGACCTTCCTGACTGTCAGCGTCAGGACGCTCTGAACCAACTGAGCTAAGACCCCTTCTTTATCTCTTTCTTCTCTTTACGGCGACCTTCCTGACTGTCAGCGTCAGGACGCTCTGAACCAACTGAGCTAAGACCCCTTTTAATTTTCAAGGCAAATATATAAAAAATAAACAATACTAATTAAAAACAAATAAGCGCACTACTTCATATCAACTGTAACTGGATCCATCCCAGCAATGAGTACAAAGTTTTTCTTTTGGTAAACCAATAGCAGTGACAAGATCAGAAAGTTTCTGAAACTTAAGGGTGGTAATATTCAACCTTTTTCTTATTTTTTCAACCATTGCATGATGCTTGTCTGACTTATTATTAAGATATTCATAATAATTTACATCTTCTGTCCGTTCAATCTCAGCAACAGCCTTTCTACCAGCAAGGTCAAGTGAAGAACGGGAGTTGGAAAAGTTCAGGAATTCACAAGGAAACAGCAAGGTTGGACATGCTATTCGCATGTGGACTTCAGCGGCACCTTCATCAAACAACTTTTTAGTATTGTCTTTGAGTTGGGTTCCTCTTACAATTGAGTCATCACAGAAAATCATCCTTTTCCCTTTAATCATATCACGGATAGGAATTAGTTTCATCCGGGCAATAAAATCGCGTTGTGCCTGATCCTGAGGCATAAAACTACGTGGCCATGTGGGTGTGTATTTAACAAATGCTCTGTAATAAGGTAATTTGCGTGCATTGCTGTATCCAATAGCATGGCCGAGACCCGAATCCGGAATACCTGAAACAAAATCCACTTCATCATCATCATTTTTAGCCAGAGCGGCTCCACAACGATACCGGCAAAATTCAACATTAATACCCTCATATACCGACGCGGGATATCCATAGTAAACCCACAAAAAAGAACAAATCTGCATTCGGTTTCCGGGGTGGATTAATTGCTCATAGCCATCCTGAGTAATCCTGACAACCTCTCCTGGTCCAAGTTCATGCTCAATTTCATAACCAAGGTTAGGGAAAGAAACTGATTCGCTTGTAACAGCCCAGGCATTATCCTTTTTGCCAATTACGATGGGTGTACGACCTAATTTATCACGCGCTGCAATAATACTGTCGCTGGAAAGGATTAAGATTGAACACGAACCTTTAATATGTTCGAAAACATTAACAATACCTTCTGCAAAGGTTTCTTTTTCAGCAATCAGCATGGCCACAAGTTCTGTCTGATTAATTCCGGTACCCGACATTTCACTGAAATGCCTGCATTGCCTCAACGCCCTCTTTTCGAGTTCCGAAAAATTGCTTATTTTGCCAACAATAGCTATGGCAAAAGTACCCATATGAGAGTTTATTATAAGAGGCTGGCTTTGCCAGTCGCTGATAATCCCTATACCTGCCCTACCGCTTAATTTGGGCAGTTCGGGTTCGAATTTTGACCTGAAATAGTCGTTTTCAAGGCTGTGAATCGCCCTTTCAAAACCATTCCGACCATAAACGCACAGGCCTCCCCTTTTAGTACCCATGTGAGAATTATAATCAGTGCCGTAAAAAATATCATAAACACAATCATGCTTTGAAATTGAACCAAAAAATCCACTCATGTTTTATTATTATTGATATCCATTTTATTTATTTTCTGTACATTAAATTGAAGAATTCATAAAAAGCCATTCAAAGGTAATAATTAAACAAGTGATATGAACCGTATGTTAATTGAATGTATGAAAAATATTAATTCATTTTATTGATAACCGATTACAAATTTTATTTTAAATTGAAATATTAATTGCAAGATAATTTCATGAATCCTTCCAGTGTTTTTATAAATGGTTCTATTGTACAAGCGGATTAATACTGAATGGGGTCTAAAGACATGGACTCCGTTGCCATTTTCAGTAAATACAATCAATTCAGAAAGCATTGAGGTGGTTTTTCCCGGAAAGTATGTTACCGGCATGAATATGCCTTTTATTATGAAAACATTACTTGCAGGATCAATAAAGCCGCTTTACCTGCCGGTGGGTAATTCGGTAAACGGTCAATCATTCAATATAAAAAGAGGCATTGGTTCAACGAAAATATTAACAGGAGATGCATTCAGTGAAATAACCTTTACGTGCGGAGTGAAAAGCATTAATCTACCTGTTGTCTTTGAAAGTCCAACATTGACAGTGCTTGGCGGAATCATAGCCGGTTACTATTCCGGGTTAAATGGCAGAATACGCATTAACGCTGATGTTACTATCCCTGCCGGCGACACATTGCTGATTGAGGAAGGGTCAATTGTTGTAATTGATGAAGCCGTAGATATTAATAATTTTGATTTTATCAAGATAAAAGGAAGTGCAGAGAATCTGGTTGTTATTACCTGCTCAAAACCTGGTGGGTTTTGGGGCGGTTTTCTTTCAATAGGACCTGGTAATGGTATTGAAGTATCCTTTTCGATTTTTTATCAAAGCGGTTATCATACATCACCTGCATTTCAATGGGGTCATGCAAGGCGTCAGAGATAATTTTATCTTGAAGGGTTAGTTCTAAAAGTCACTGAGAGCTATCTGACCGATCATGTCGGACAGGTATTTTATTCGACCAATGCAACCATTCATCTTGATCATATACTTGTTCAGCGAGCAAAAACAGGAGGGCAGCTCAATGCTTCAGAGGTTTATATTAACCAAAGCATATTCACTGATTTCCCGGATGACTCATATTTCTTTCAGGACAATGACAATGATGCTTTATATATAAGTCATTGCAGTCCAAAGCTGGACAAAATGATCTTTACAGAAACTTTTATATCAAAACCTTCAGATCAGTATCCCGGATTGTCGTTAATTGTTAATTTTAATGATTGCCCTGAATGATGAATCTTATTTTTTGATTATTTTTTTTCCCTCTTTGTCCGTCAGCCCCACCTGCTTTAGTTCACGTTTCGATATTACAGGCAGTTGATTATTTCTGAGTTTTTTAATTACCAATTGTCCTGTTTTTCGTGCTGATTTGCGATCGGGGAACCTCAAATTACCTTCCACTGCAGGTACATATTCCTGAAATATGAATGGTTTGCCGTTTCTGGTAATAGAATAACCCCATCCATGTTCTAATTGGAGAATCTCGAGATGATATGAAACAGGATGGGGTCCTGCGTATGAAAAAAGAACAAGTACTACAAAAACAACCAAAAAAACGCCTGAAAAAAAATATATTCTTTTAATCATCCTCATTATATTCGCTGTCAGGTTCAAAAGCCCAGAGGTCATCAAAATAGTAACTGCCGCTGCGGCCGGTAGTAATATATGCCCGGCTACCGACAACAAAAGCTACTGCGTCAACACGGCCTGATCCTTCAAAAGTAGTCTTCTGCTCCCACAAGTCGGTAACCGGGTCATATTCCCAAACAATTGAACCCGCCGTGCCTTCGCCTCCCATGGCTACATAACCCTTTCCGTTTACTGCGAAGGCAACTTTATTAATACCTTTTATGGTTGAATAATCATCATCAAAGTCTTCATCAGAAATATCCGCGATTGGATTCTTTTTTGTCCATGAATCTGCAAGAGGATCATATTCCCAGAAATCAGTTTCATAAACCCCGTTGTCAATGCCTGTACATATATATCCTTTGCCATTAACAGCAAAGCCAACAGCGTCTTTTCGCTTGCTCCCCCCGAGGCTGGTTTTTTGCGTCCAGACATCACCTGCCGGATCATATTCCCATAAATCCTTCAGATAATAACCATCATAGCCGGTGCTAACATAACACTTGTTATTAATGGCAAAAGCAACGGCTCCATAGCGGGCTGATCCGCCAAAATCGGCTTTCTGTGTCCATGTATTTGTTGCCGGGTCATATTCCCAGAAGTCATTCAGTTTGTTACGTCCGTCATAACCTGTCCCTATATACCCTTTTGTATCAGTGCCGCAAGCAATTGCGCCGTTGCGGGCAACGCCCGGAAAGTCAGCACGCTGCATCCATGTATTTCTTTCAGGGTCATATTCCCAGAAATCATTTAGCCTTTCTTCGCCTGTATAGCCTGTACCAACATACCCTTTATTGCCAATACTGAAACCCACTGCATCGGTCCGGGGCATACCATCAAAATCGGATAACTGAATCCAGTTGCCCACCAAATCCTCGTCGTCGTCATCATCGTCTCCACAGGCAACCATGAAAATAAAAATTCCTGCAAATAATAAATACATCAATCCAAATTTGTTTTTTTCCATAACACAAATATTTGCAGCAAACTTACATAAGTTGGCTTACTTTCTGTTTCAAAATAGACTTCCAATGCCAGAAGGCAGACATATAAAACAATTTTATCGACGTATTCCGAACAACAGTAATGATATATTTTCATCAAACGGTACATCCCGTCAAGCAGATATTTAGTCTACTCTTTTTATATGTTGGTATAATATGTATTACAAATAATAAATCAATTGCTTTGATTTGCCTGAATAATTTATTCAAAACAAAGCTCATGCATTTATTTTACTTAATACAATACAAATGGTACATCAAATGGCCTTGCCTTTTTATTCTGGCCATTTTGCTTTTATCATGCAATAAGAGCGACAATCTTTTTTCCATAGGGAATGATTTTGTCGAATCGGAAACCAACATTGAAATTATTGACACCTTTGGTGTTGAAATGTCAACCGTGTTAATGGATTCTGTGGTAACATCAGGAACAGAGGCCATGTTAATAGGTTGCTATGTTGATACTCTTTTTGGCAGGGTTACCTGCAACAGTTTATTTCAGATTGGTTTGCCTGAATCGGTTTCTTTAGATGAAAATGATTATTATGACTCCATTTCCTTGTTTATTTATTACTCGGGCTATTATTACGGAGATACAAACCAGGCGCTGAGCATAAATGTCCACCAGCTTTCTGAAGATATTGAATTGTTTGATGATGGCAACTTATATAACAACTCTGACTTCAGTTACATGCCCAATATTTTAGGTAGTACTCAGTTTTTACCTTCTCCGGCAGGGGATGATTCTGTTGTTGTTATAAAAATTTCAGATGAAATCGGACTTGAACTATTTAATATGTTTGTCGAAAACTCAACAAATATTTCTTCAGAAGAAATCTTTCTTGACTATTTTAAAGGGATCGTATTACTTACAGGCGAATCAACAAATCAGATTATTACCGGTTTTAAAGCAGGAGAGGGGGAGGTGAAACTGCGCCTTTACACTCATCGGTATGAACAAACCATTGTTGAGTCATATCATGATTTTCCATTAATAAATACCGGGAATCAATTTAATCAGATTCAATATGATTTTAAGGGTTCTTTATTTGAATATCAGTTAAATAATAATTTAAATGAAATTCCTTCAGATTCTTCTGGCAATAGATCATTCGTACAGGGATTTAAAAAAATCATGACCATGATACAATTCCCTACCCTGCCTGAAATTATGCTGAATGAGTATGGAAAAATACTAAAGGCTGAATTGATTTTCAGGCCGATAAAAACAAGTTATTCAGCATTTCAATTACCCAGGTATGTAATATTATATGAATCGGATCATTTGAACAGGCCGGTTGATTTTATATATGATGCAGAAGGAAACGTTCAGGTAGCATCGCTGGTAATTGATGATATGTATAATGAAGAAACGTCATATACCTTTGATATAACTGATTTTATAAAAAGTGAAATGGCTGATGGTTATTTTGATACAGAACATGCTCTCCTCATTTCGATATATAATGAAACATATCAGTTGAATCTCGACAGAATAATAGTTGAAGGCAAAGATCCAGCGCCAAAGCTAAAACTTTATTACCTGAACTATTAAAATTGCTAAAATGAAAAATAAAATACTGATAGTTAATATTATAACAATATTACTGCTAACTGGTAATACCGAAGCCCAAATAACATCATCACCATATACGCTTTTTGGAGCTGGCCGGATGGAAGATATTGGTTTTGGCGTAAACAAGGCGCTGGGAGGCACCGGAATAGCTTTTCAGTCAAATACATCACTTAATAATGTTAATCCGGCTTCATATAGCGCCATCGACAGTCTTTCGTTCCTTTTTGAAGCCGGTGTTTTTGGCAAATATACTGTATATAATACTTCAGGCGAAAGCCAGCAACGTCTTGACGGTAACCTCAGGTACCTGGCAATGGGATTAAGGTTTACAAAATGGTGGGCAGGAAGTGTTGGAATTGTTCCATATAGTTCAGTGCACTATTATATTCAGACAACTGAGCAGATTGCAGGTGAATTAAACAATTATATTAAAACATTTTCCGGAGAAGGCGGAATCAATCAGTTTTATCTGGGAAATGCCCTCAGACCTTTGAAGAATTTATCAGCAGGATTTAACGCCTCATACATTTTCGGATCAATTACACAAAAAGAAAGTATGAATGCTAGTGATAATTTTGAAGGTTACCAGATCAGCAAAACTAATTACCTGCATAATTTTTACCTCGATTTCGGATTGCAGTATTCAATATGGCATAAGAACTGGAAATATACTACAGGAATTATCTATGGTAACAGTAAAGACCTGAAGACCACTTCTGATTATATTCTTATCTTTAATGATGATACAACGGAACTGGATTATAAAAAAGAGTATTTTACAATTCCTGCCAGGTTTGGAATAGGGATATGTATAGAAAAACCCGGTGCATTAAGAGTTGGTTTTGACTATGAAAAAAGAAACTGGCAGGGGATACAATTTGCCAACCCAAAGCTTTCAATACGCAACAGCGAACGATACTCATTCGGTACAGAATTCAAAATATCTAACGATTATAAAGATACAGGCTTTAAAAGATTTTACTACAGGTTAGGCTGTAATTACGAAAAGTCATACCTGGTCATCAATAAAACACCAGTAAATTCAAGGGCATTAACATTAGGGATAGGAATACCTATGAAAAATGAATTAAGCATGATAAATATTTCATTTGAATCAGGAGTGAACGGGACAACATCTAAAGGCCTGATACGTGAGAATTACTATTTGCTGCATGTTAATCTGACATTACATGATTTATGGTTTCAGAAGGCTAAGTATTATTAAGTGATTTCCTGCTTCGACATTTCATCAAATTACCTGATATAGGATGATATTAATTGCACACAATGACAGGGAGAGTAACAGCCATTTTTACTATTCATTAAAACTTTCATATCTTCATCTTATCAATCAGTTCATAAAAACGGTTTTTATACTGATGTCCGATTGGAATTCTTTTTTCGCCTATAATTATGCGGTTATTTTCAATGGCATTAATCTTTGAAAGCGACACAATAAATGATTTATGGACTCGTACGAACAAATGGGAAGGTAATTTCTCTTCTATGTTCTTCATTGTGCACTTTGTAAGAACCGGTTTGCTGCCGGCGTATATTTTAATATAATCCTTAAGTCCTTCAATATAAAATATCTGGTCAATGTCAATTTTTACTGATTTGTATTCAGCCTTTACCATGAGATAGGGCAATGATGACATTTGTTCTGCCTTTTCTTCAGGCCTGAATGAAAGCGGACTAAACTTATTTTTCCTTAAGGTAATAATTTCATAAGCCTTATTTATAGCTTTAAGAAAGCGTTCAAATGAAATGGGTTTAACCAGATAGTCAATGGCATTTAATTCAAACCCTTCAAGTGCATAATCTGAATAAGCTGTAGTGAAAATAATAAGCGGCGGATTCTTCAGTGTGCGCACAAACTCTATACCTGTAATGTTGGGCATCTGAATGTCAAGAAATATCAGGTCAATTTGCTGCCGGTTAATCCATTGCAATGCTTCAAACGGATTTGTGCACGCGGCAACCATATTTAAATAGTCAACCTTCTGGCAAAACTCCTTAAGGACATTCAGGGCAAGCGGTTCATCATCTATGGCCAGACAATTCATTTTGTCAGCTTTAATTTTAAAGTTACAGAAAAAATTCCATCCTTATCATGGGTTTCAAAAACATATTTATTTCCGTAAAGCAATTCCAGCCTGCGTTTAATGTTTTTTATCCCGATGCCGCTATTCTGATATGAATCCGGTGATATTCTCACAATCCTGTTTCGCACATAAACTTCGAGCTGATCATTGGCGACTGCAATATAAATTTCAATAAACGAATCATTGATGTTATCAACACCATGTTTAAATGCATTCTCAATCAATGGAATAAGTAACAATGGCGGTATGGAATAATGATCTGTTTCACCTTTAAGTTCAAATTTAACACTTACTTTATCGGTAAGCCTGAGTCGCTGGAGTTCGATATAATCTTTTATTATATTTACTTCTTCTGTAAGTTTCACCTTACGGTTTTCGGTTTCGTATAGCATATAACGAAGTATGGAAGATAGTTTAAGAATTATGCCGGCTGCCTTAGATGATGTGCTGATGGTTAATGAATAAATACTGTTTAAGGTATTAAATAAAAAATGCGGATTTACCTGTTGTTTTAAATAGGAAAGCTCGGTAGCTATTTTTTCTTTTTCAATTGCAGCCTTATGTTTTTCGTCATTCTGCCATTTTTGTATTACTCTTATTGACAGGCTGATTGTATAAACCAAAAGTAAACCATAGAACATGAAAAAACGGTCTTCCCTGCGTGGCCTGATCCCGGGAAAAGGAGGTCTCTGGTCAGGTTTAAAAACTGGTTTCTCAGGAGGAAAAGATGGCCTTTCAAACAACTCAGGCCTGAATTTTCGGTGATGTTGCTGTAAAGTATAATCTTTCGCAATACTGCCGGCAAAAAGCAAAACTAATGATGCAATAATATAAAAAATATATTTTCGCTTAAATAATAAATACGGAATCAAAAGAATAAAATTGATATAGAATATTATTACATAAATCGACCAGATTAAAAGATGAAAGGGTAAATCAATCTTTACACTGTAATTCCGGATAAATTGAAAATTAAGAAGAAATAATAAAAGCCAAACAATTATGTGCAGGCCAAATGTAAAGGCATTTTTTAAAAATTTTGTCTGATTCATCCTCATATTAGCCAGATTTAAACCTTAACAAGGTCGATGAATATATTATCAATAATACTCTCCGCCACATGCAGTGAAGAATTATTTTCTGCCCGATGTATTTCATGATCGGGATTATTTCGGCTAACAATATTCAGTTCACTGTGATTTCTGAATACTTCGCCTTATTAAAAAAACAGAAGAGCAAATCTATCATTATAAATAAATACATGCAAAATTAATAGACAAACATTGTTAAATAATAGACAAATTGCGTATTTCTATAAAATGCATTTTTACTGTTTTTTAGGATAGGAGTAAATGCTATCAGCAGTCAGTAATTTTTATAATATTAGCATTACAACTAATGTCGTTTAGAGAATTAATTTCTTTACAGCCACTCTCTGAACCCTTTACCAAAATTATTGTTTAAGTTGTATGAACTAAAAAATAATGAATGCCAAATTTTAATTTTTTCATTACTATTTTTACTTTCAGAAATTAACAAATGAATAAAATGAAAATAACTGATATTAGCGGATTTGCAGAGCTGTCAAATAAAGTAAAAATGCCCTATCTGGGCCTTGGTGTATATCTTGCACGTGAAGGCGATGAAGTGATAAATGCTGTTAATTGTGCCCTCGAGGCCGGCTACAGACATATTGACACAGCCGCTTTGTATGAAAATGAAAAAGGTGTCGGAAAGGCAATAAGAGAAAGTGGTATCAGGAGGGAAGATATTTTTGTAACTACTAAAGTTTGGAATTCTGACCAGGGATATGATTCAACACTCAGGGCATTTGACCTGAGCCTTGAAAACCTGGGATTCGATTATATTGATCTTTATCTTGTTCACTGGCCTGTGAAAGGAAAATACAAAGATACTTGGAGGGCGCTTGAAACAATATATATGCAGGGGCGTGTGAGGGCTATAGGAGTCAGTAATTTTCTTAAACACCATCTGGTTGATTTAATGAACAGTGCTGAAATAATGCCTATGGTAAATCAAATGGAATTTCATCCCTATCTGGTGCAACAGGATCTGGTTAATTTCTGTCAAAGCCATAATATTCAATATGAAGCTTGGAGTCCATTGATGCAGGGCAGAATAACAGAGGTGAAACTATTAAATGACTTAGCCTGTAAATACAAAAAGGATTCTGCTCAGATTACTCTGCGATGGGATTTGCAAAAAGGTGTTGTAACCATTCCCAAATCAGTGACCCCTGACAGAATTAGATCAAATGCACAAATATTTGATTTTGAGTTAACAGAAGAAGAAATGCTTCTTATCGACAGTCTTGATAAAAGGCATCGTTTTGGAGCTGATCCGGATCATTTTGATTTTTAGGTTCTAAAAAATTTCTTTTTAAAAAACAAGGCAACGTTTACCAGCAAAATCAATACAGGAACTTCAACAAGAGGCCCTATTACCGTTGCGAAAGCTGCATGGGAATTGATGCCAAACACTGAAACAGCTACGGCAATAGCCAGTTCAAAATCGTTACTGCCGGCTGTAAAAGCCATTGTGGTAGATTTTTCGTATCCCACGCCCATCCAGCGGGCAATAAAAAATGTTACAAAAAACATAAATGCAAAGTAAAAAGTATAGGGAATTGCCACTCTGATAACATCTATTGGGAGTTCAATTATTTTTTCCCCTTTCAGTGAAAACATTACAAATATTGTAAAAAGCAGCGCTAACGGGGTAAGCCATGAAGCTTTGGGAATAAAACGCGAATAATACCATGCATCACCTTTTAAATGTCGCAGGATAAGACTTGATATCAAACCACCAAAAAACGGTATACCCAGATAAATAAGCACTGTAACAGCTATTTCAGCAATTGATACCTCCACTATTGAACCTTTTAATCCAAATAATGGCGGCAGATAGGTTATAAAAATGTAAGCATACACTGAATAAAGCAGAACCTGAAATATAGCATTAAACGCTACCAGGCCGGCCGCCAGCTCTGAATCGCCTTTAGCCAAATCGTTCCAAACAAGTACCATGGCAATACAACGGGCAAGTCCAACAAGAATCACACCGGTCATAAGTCCTGCATGATTATGCAGAAACAAAACGGCAAGAAAAAACATCACCAGCGGTCCAACAATCCAGTTTTGGGTTAGGGATAAACTTAATAACTTTAAGTTCTTGAATACCAAAGGAAGTTTGTCATATTTTACCTTTGCAAGTGGAGGATACATCATCAGTATCAGTCCGATGGCAATTGGTATGTTGGTTGTACCTGAGCTAAGCGAATTCCAGAAATCAGCAATACCTGGTGCAAAATAACCTGTAATAACTCCGGCAAACATCACAAGAAATATCCAGAGTGTAAGGTACCGGTCAAAAAAAGAAAGTTTCTTTGTTGTACTATTCATAATTTTTCTAATTTTATAATGTATTCATTTTACTAGCATCTGCTACATGAGCATTCCGATTTACCGCCATTGAAGTAACCTTCAATAATGCCCGTTGCACAGCCACAACCTTTGCCCGAAATTACCGTGATTGCTCTGCTTTGACAATTTAATGCACAGGCACCGCACTCAATACAATGATCACGGCTAACAATATGGGCTTTATAGTCGATTAATCTAAAAACGTTACGGGGACATACTTTTATGCACATGCTGCAGCCATTACAATTAGACTGATCAAGTTGCAGCGTTACAACATTTTTGATATAAACCATGTCTTGCATAAATAAGTTGCTAATTTTAGTAACAGTGTGTCTTTAAATTTTCGAATTATCCCTATTTTAAAACCACCAAATTACTCAATACCATCAATATCAATCCACCAGAAGCCAAAACAATCTGTATGGGTACAAATATTTTCATCTCCTTTTTTACACCGGATAATGATGTAATCGTTGATGAACCGGTAAAGTTCATGGCCATAAATGATGAAATAGCCGATATGAGCATAAACCAGGCCACAGTTTCAAGAGCAGTACTACCCAGACTGGAAAAAGCAGTAAAAACAGATGATAATACCAATCCGGTAATCATGCCTTTAAAAGCAAACATGCGTACAGGAATATAGGGCAATAACGCAGGTGTAAGGATGATACCTGTTATATAAGCCGAAAGGATATAGTACGCTGAAACAAGTCCTTTATGTAGCGCCTGATTTATGTTAAATCCATGTGTATTAATTCCGGATAGAATAAATACTACCGCTAATGCAACCAGCAGTTTTGTGAACGAATATACAAAGTCAACAGGCACGAGTTTTAACCGGTCGTAGAAATTAAATGTAACCTTTCTCATTGCTTCGGTTGATTTATAGCCATTGGTGATAAATGCTTTAATATCAGCAGCTCTGACCGGCCCGAAAACAACTGTGAATCCTCTGTCAATTCCTAAAGATGAAGATTCTGATTGAAAATAAACTGATGCATTACCTGAGTAAATGGTTTTAAAAGCATTTTTAGGAGAAGTAAGCGCTTTAACCTGGTATGCTGATACTCCGCTTGCTCCCAACTGAGGGACAATGATTCTCCGGTGTTTAATTATTTCTTTAAGCCGTGTTGCTCTGATTCTGTTTACCAGTTCTGCGGTGCCAAAGGTGCCCTTCCCTGCAGCACACCATACATTAATTCCTTTGGTATCGAGTACAAGTATCCATGCATTAATCCCGTCGAGATTTTTCCTCAAATGATCGAATGAAAGCCTGTAATTGGCTGTTACAAAAACGTCAGATGTATCATCAGGATTCCCGACAGCATAAAGGCCTGGATCAACCTTATAATGAGTCCTGCCAATTCTCCATCGTACCTTTATTGCACCAAGAATATCTTCTTTATTCAGGCGGGTTGATACCTTTTTAATTTCTCCAACCCTTGTTTTAACTGTTCCAATAAACATATAAAATCGTTATTATTTCATTCTTATTCTATCGTCTGATATTAGTAAATGATTCATTCACTCATCATCTGTTCCACAATACCCACTGCATCTTCAACATATTTTTTGCATAATGTATCAAACAATCCGAGTT
>JAJUGM010000045.1 GCA_029268165.1 Bacteroidota bacterium | reverse complement strand
ATTTAATGATTCTTCTTATATTAATGCAATTAGAAAAATATTGGAAGATATTGTTTACCGTAAAATATATATTACCGGGGGCATTGGTGCATCCGGCGGCAACGAAGGATTCCAGCAGCCTTACTTTCTGCCAAATATGACAGCTTATTGCGAAACCTGTGCATCAGTGGGTAATATAATATGGAATCAACGCATGTTTTTATATGACGGTAGTTCAGCTTATATTGATGTTTTGGAACGTACTTTATACAATGCTTTTTTATCGGGTGTATCGTTGAAAGGTGACAGATTTTTTTATCCTAATCCGCTTGAGTCGTTCGGTCAGCATAATCGAAGCAGATGGTTCGGATGTGCCTGCTGCCCGCCTAATGTAGCCAGACTATTACCTTCTCTGCCTGGTTATATCTATGCCAAAACCGATAAGAGCATTTACATAAATCTTTTTATTGAGAATTCTGCGCATATTGACTTTAATGGAAATAAAGTTGAACTTATGCAAAAAACCAGTTTTCCTTGGCAAGGAAGAGTGGAAATAACTGTAAAACCTAATAAAGCGGAGACCTTTGAATTACTTGTTCGCATTCCGGGGTGGGCAAGGAACGAGGTTATTCCGGGTAATCTATATTATTTTACCGACAGCATCCCTGATGGAGTAAAACTTATTTTAAACGGTAATAATATTGATTATAAAACAAGAAATGGTTATGCTGTTATTAATAATCAGTGGAAAGCAGGAGATAAGCTTATTGTTGAATTCCCGATGAAAATCCGTAAAATAACAGCTGACTATAAAGTTGAAGCTGACAGAGGCAAAAATGCTGTGCAGCGTGGGCCTTTGGTATATTGTGCTGAATGGCCCGATAACATGAAAGGACATGTATTAAATCTTTTATTTAACAAAAACGCTGGGTTAACATCACAATTTTATCCTGATTCTTTAAATGGAATAGAAATTATTTCAACCCGTGCAAGGCAAACTAGGAAAAATATGAATGGACAGATTATATTTGATGAAGAGCAAACAGTAAATCTGATTCCTTATTATGCATGGAATAACAGAGGACCAGGTGAAATGATGGTTTGGCTACCTATTAATGAGCATAGTGTGCACCCATTACCTGCGCCTACCATAGCTTATAAAAGCAAAGTTTCAGGAAGCAGGGAAACAAGCGCAATTAGAGCAATTAACGATCAATACGAACCATTGAACTCAAATGACCATTCGTGGCCATTTTATCACTGGTGGCCGGTAACAGATACATGGGAATGGGTACAATACGACTTTGAGAAACCTCAAACAATTTCATATACAAAAGTTTACTGGTTTGATGACGGTCCCGATGGTGGTTGCAGAATACCTGAAACATGGGAATTACTCTATAAATCAGGTGATAATTGGGTACCTGTAAAACCAAAAACAGCTTATAAAGTAATAAAAGATGCATGGAATGAACTGGAATTTGAACCAGTAAACACATGTGCTATTAGATTAAGAGTCAAAATTGGTAAAGAATTTTCAGGGGGAATTCATGAATGGGTGATAAAATGACCTTAATTTATCCAAAAAAAGAATTAATTTCGTATTATGTTTATAATTACAAAATATCAAAATACACTATATCACCGTTATGGTATTGGCCTTTACGAGTGCTGGTTGATTTAATATCAATGCGTTCATATAATTTCCCCTGTAATATCTATTTAATCTCTAATCTTTTTTTATTATTTCCGTGAAAGGTATTGTTTTTGATATTAAACGATTTGCAGTTCATGATGGGCCGGGTATAAGGACAACCGTCTTTCTTAAGGGTTGCCCCCTGTCGTGTTACTGGTGCCATAATCCCGAAAGTATTGATAAAAAACCTGTTCAAACTGAACGGAAAGTGAAAGTTGAAAGTGAATTCTTCACTTATACCGAGCAGGTGGGAAACATTATGTATGTTGATGAAGTTATTGATATAGTAAAACGTGACAAAATATTCTACGAAGAATCAGGGGGGGGCGTTACCTTTTCAGGTGGTGAACCCTTAATACAACCTGCTTTTCTGAAACAGTTACTCAAAGCATGTTGGCACGAAGGCATTCATACAGCCCTCGATACATGTGGATATACCCAACAAGAAATATTAGAAGAAATCATGCATTTTACTGACCTGTTTCTATTTGATCTGAAACATATTGATTCACATAAACATAAGCAATCAACAGGAGTTCCTAATGAAATCATCATAAAAAATTTGAAATACTTACTTCAAATGAAAAAAAGAATACATATCCGAATTCCTGTTATTCCATGGTTTAATTTTAATGAAAACGACATGATTGAGATGATGAAATTATTACAATCGCTTCCCGGAAATATTGAGAAGATTGATCTCTTACCTTATCATACCTTAGGAAACAATAAATACAAGCGTTTTGGCATGACAAACTATATGGAGGGAGTAACGGCATTAAGCAAAGAAGATGTATCTCTTATTTTTCATATCTTTAAAAATGCCGGTTTTAACGTTTCAATCGGGGGATAACCCATATTTTTAACTACTAATAAGTCAGGCTATGACATCAAGAATAAAAAAACTAAGAGAACAAAGCATAAATGCCATTAACAGGTTATCTGCTGAACGGGCATTGTTATTAACTGAATTCTATCAAAGTTCGCATGCACTAGGCCTTTCAGCTCCTGTGCTCAGGGCAAAAGCATTTGAATATATTTTAATGCATAAATCCTTATATATTGGTGAAGATGAATTAATAGTGGGAGAGCGGGGACCAGAACCAAAAGCAACTCCCACTTATCCTGAAATATGTATTCATTCGCTTAATGATCTTGAAATTCTCCGTACACGGAAAAAAGTATCTTTTATTGTGGATGAAGAAACACTGAAAATATATGCTGAAAAAATTATCCCCTTCTGGACTGGTCGATCAAATCGTGAAAGAATAATGAAAGCCATGAGTGATGAATGGATTAATGCATATTCGTCGGGTATCTTTACTGAATTTCAGGAACAGCGTGCTCCTGGTCATACAGTATGCGGAGATAAAATATATAAAAAAGGAATGCTCGATTTTATAGAAGAAATTGATACAGAAATAGCCCGGCTTGATTATATTAATGACCCTGAAGCATATAATAAAGAAGAACAACTTAAAGCCATGAAGATAACTGCGGGGGCACTTATACATTTTGCTCAACGGTATGCTGAAAAACTCGAATACCTGTCAACAACAGAAAACAATGCAAAAAGAAAATCCGAACTTCAGAAAATGGCTGCCATATGCAAAAAGGTGCCCGCTTATGCACCTGAAACATTGCATGAAGCTTTGCAGTATTACTGGTTTGTTCACCTGGGAGTAATTCTCGAATTAAATCCATGGGATTCATTTAATCCCGGAAGATTAGACCAGCATTTATTTCCCTTTTACAAGAACGATTTAGAAAAAGGTATTCTTACAAAAGAAGAAGCCATTGAATTACTTGAAGCATTCTGGATAAAATTTAATAACCATCCTGCACCCCCTAAAGTAGGTGTTACAGCTCAGGAAAGCAATACTTACACTGATTTTTGTCTGATCAACCTGGGTGGTCTAAAAGATGACGGATCAGATGCAGTAAATGAAATGAGTTATATTTTACTTGATGTAATTGAAGAAATGCGCTTATTGCAACCAGGGTCTATGATTCAGGTCTCAAAAAAAAACCCTGACAGTTTTATTAACAGAGCAATAAGAATCATTAAAACAGGATTTGGACAACCATCAGTTTTTAATTCTGACGCTATCATCCAGGAATTAATGATACAGGGGAAAGATCTTATTGATGCTCGCAAGGGAGGGGCAAGCGGATGTGTTGAAACAGGAGCATTCGGAACTGAAGCATATTTTTTAACCGGCTATTTAAATCTTCCCAAAATATTAGAAATTACTCTAAATAATGGTATAGATCCTTTAAAAGGAAAACAAATTGGTTTAACTACCGGAGATGCAAATAATTTCACATCCTATGCGGAATTATTGAATGCTTTCCGGTTGCAAATAAATTATTTTATAAACATCAAAATTGAAGGAAATAATAAGATTGAAAGCATTTTTTCTCATTATCTGCCAGTTCCCTTCTTATCTATCTTAATCGAGGATTGTATCAAAAAAGGAAAAAATTATGTTTCAGGAGGAGCCAGATATAATACTTCTTATATTCAGGGTGTAGGCATGGGGACTGTTACTGATAGTCTGGCTTCCATTAAATGGCATGTATTTGATAAAAAAGATATCAGCATGAAAATGTTACTTGATGCTTTGAAAGCTGACTTTGAAGGTTATGGGCAATTAAGATATGAGTTGTTATATAATACTCCGAAATATGGGAATGACAATGATGAAGCGGATAACCGGCTTACCGAGGTATTTGACCTTTTTTATCATGCAGTGAATGGTAAACCAAATACAAGAGGAGGTCATCACAGAATAAATCTTCTGCCAACTACCTGTCATGTTTACTTTGGAAGCATTACAGGGGCGTCGGCCGACGGGAGAAAAGCACGTGTCCCACTTTCTGAAGGTATATCACCAGTTCAGGGCGCTGATATTAATGGCCCTACTGCAGTTATAAAATCAGCAGCAAAAATCGATCATCTCAAAACGGGAGGCACATTACTTAATCAGAAATTTACTCCAGACTTTTTTAATGATGATGAGGCTATAAATAAATTGACCCGGCTTATTCGGAGCTATTTCAGGCTTGATGGTCATCATATTCAATTTAATGTGGTTTCTGCAGAAACCCTAAGAGATGCTAAAAAACATCCTGAAAAATACCGAGATCTGATTGTTCGTGTTGCCGGATATAGTGATTATTTTAATGATCTTGGAGAAGATTTGCAGGATGAAATTATCAGGAGAACCGAACATAGTAGTCTTTGATAATATCAATTATGCAGCATGAAATAACAGATTTATGATGATTTATTTTCACCCATCATTTTTATCCGCATCATCCTCGTTCTGTAATTAATTTTGTTTTATAAAATCAGTAACTCTTTTGTAAAATTTGTTAGATTTTCAACTTGCCCGTTGGTTACCACAACAGTATCTTCAATTCTTAATCCGCCCCAGCCAGGTATATAGATGCCGGGTTCTACAGTTAAAACCATGTTTTTCTTAAGAACTGATTCCGAATTATATCTAAGAAATGGTTCTTCGTGTATTTGCAAGCCTACACCATGACCTAAGCCAGGATAGTAGTATGCAATATATTTTTCCGGAATGGTCTTTCTGACTATTTCATCTATCTTGCTGGCTGTCATTCCCTCAGTTATCCCGGCAATTGCTTGTTTTTGAGCATCCTTTATTATATTATATAGTTCTTGTTGCTTTTCACAAGCTTTACCCATAATTAATGTTCGGCTTATATCAGCATGATAGCCTTTAAAACACGCACCAAAATCAAGTAGAATAAAATCACCATAAGTAATCTTGTTGTTTCCGGGTTTCCCATGCAATAAGGAAGTCCTGGCTCCTGAAAGAATTATAGTTTCAAATGAAAGGGAATTAGCACCAGAATACCTGAGACTATACTCAAGCTGGGCAGCGAGTTCATTTTCAGTCATTCCTGTCCTGATATCTGGAATTATTGTTTCCAATGCACGAACTGATATTTCACATGCTATTCTGATGTTTTCAATCTCAAACTGATCTTTGATTATCCGGATATTTTCAATAATACCTTGAATATCAATTAATTCGGTATCTATAAGGCCATCTTTAAGTTTTTCATATTCTGAAAAAGACAGCGTTTGACCTTCAAATCCGAGTCTTTTAAGCTTTAATGTTTTAATTGCATATTGATAGGTTTTTATTCCGTATCGTTTATTATCAAACCATTTTATTATCTCAGTTTCTGAAGAACATTCCTGCCCGGCTTGTTCTATATATCTCCCGTCCGTAATTAATAAACATCTGTTCATAGAAACAACTAAAATGGACGAATCTCCAGTAAAGCCAGTTAAATATGTTACGTTGTACTGCGAAGTAACAAACACTCCATCAATATTTCTTTCTGTTAGTTTTTTCCGTAATGCTGCTATTCTATGCTTAACAGCACAATATTGATAATCAGCAGTCATAAGTTCTTTAATGAATTGATCTGCAATGACAACTTATACATTCAGAGGTAATCGCAAAATATTCTTTCAATATAGTATACAGATCGGGATCATATATTTCTAATTCTGCCCTCGTATTTATGCTATTATGTTTGCCGTCTGGAACAGCCACTTCCGCATTAACATTAAACCAGTCCTGAACACCCTCGGCCCAGTATTCTTCAATATTAGTTGCAGCATAGGTGTTTTTATACTTACCGGTAGCAAGAGCATGATCAAATGCTTTCTGAAGTCTCGCATTGAATGTAGTATCCACTTGAATAATACCAACAAGATGTATTGTATGGGCAAATTCATGTATGAGAATATCTTCGGCATGATATTTATCTATTTGGTAACACAACAGGTTTTCTTCAGCACATGTAGTTAAAGGGAGTTCAACCGATCCGCCAAGACCTCTTGCTCTTACGTCCCAATTGACTGATGTGTCACCGGCAAGATATTTGTGCTCGGGAATATCTGTTGTGCCCTCATATCGTGCCATGATAGCGATTCTTACTCCTGATTCCTTCATTTTATTTATGATTTCCTCCGGAAGCGTCTGAACAATTGATACTATAATATCCCGGGCTTTAATAAGTGCTTCATCAGGCGTTCTCCATGATGATACAATAGGAAAGCCATGGGCATCAATATATTTTTTATAGAAAGGATCAAGATGCAGTGATGGGGGAGGGTTCGTAATAATAAATTTCGCTTTCTCTTTTATTTTTGTAGTATCTTGTGGGTTATTCACAATAAACTCACCTGCATTTATTGAATTAGTAATGCATGTAAGAAATAACATAATAATTGCTGCTAATCTGACTGTTAATTGCATAATTGGTTTTTTATAAAGTGAGGTAAAATACGAAATAAATCAGTAGTTTTCATTGATTTAAATTAAAAATTTCTTTATCAGATTTTTTTATTTTTTCTGTCATCTTATTGCTTTATAAAAAGGTCTTTATTAAATGTAAGTTGATGATATGTCAAACTAATTTCATAACCATATAATAATTTAGGTTTTATGAAGCTTTTCAAGGTAAAAATGGCGGTTTCCTTAAGCCTTAATCTCACTACCGGATATCTATTGGCACAAATTACATTTGATGATTATCGCCGGGCTGATTCAATAATACTATTTAATAATCTTGTGTATCATCAGGTGATTTCACCTGAATGGATTGACAGCACATATTATTTTTGGTATAAAACGAGAACTCAGAATGGTGAAGAGTACGTCATGGTAAATTCCAAAAAAAAGTCCAAATATCCTGCGTTTGATCAGCAGAAACTATGTAGTAAAATAAAGCTAAAAACCGGAAAGCAATATAATGCTTACGGTCTGCCCCTTTCAAATGTTTCATTTAGTAAGGATTTAAAAGTACTGAAATTTGAATTGGATAGTTTTATTTGGAAATGCGATCTGAAAAATTATGATTTAAACCCTTTAGGAAAGGTGAATAATCCAGAAGAAGGACGTTATTGGGGTGAGAGCATTAATGAGCTTACAAATAAACCCGTGTTATCTCCTGACAGCATTTGGTATGCATATATAAAGGATTATAATGTATTCATAATGGACAGAAAAAGTAGCAGGGAATATCAGTTGAGTTATGATGGATCTGAAGGTGATTTTTATTCATCATATATTGTATGGTCACCCGATTCAAAAAAAATTGCTACGAATAAGATTAGGGATAATAAAAAAAGATACATTTATTTCATTGAGTCGTCTCCTGAGAATCAAATACAGCCTGTGTTACATAAGAGAGAATATTTAAAACCGGGTGATGCATTGCCCATTAAAAGACCAGCTCTGTTTGATATTGTAAAAAAATGTCAGATTTCTGTTCAATGTGATAATTTTTTGAATCAGTATGATATTTCAAATATTTCATGGAGAAAAGATAGCCGCAGCTTCACTTTTGAATTTAATCAACGCGGTCATCAGGTATATCAGGTAATTGAGGTAAACGGAAGCAATGGTGAAGTAAAAGTGCTTATTGATGAACGGAGTAACACCTTCATTGATTATAGCAGTAAGAAATTCAGATACGATGTTAACGATGGACAGGAAATTATATGGGCTTCTGAAAGAGATGGATGGAATCATCTTTACCTGTTTGACGGGCAAACTGGGGCATTAATAAATCAGATAACCAAAGGTGAATGGGTAGTAAGAGGGGTTGAATACGTTGATGAAAAACACAGGCAAATAATTTTCAGAGGCAGTGGAATAAATCCAAATGAAGATCCATATTTTGTTCATTATTACCGTATCAATTTTGATGGATCTGGTTTAACCGATCTTACACCTGAACCTGCCAACCATCATGCCTTCTTTTCTGCTGATTATAAATATTTTATTGACAGTTATTCTACGGTGAGCCAGCCTCCGATTGCAAAACTTAGATCAGCATCTGAAAATAAAATAATAATGGAACTCGAGAATGCTGATATCAGTGAATTATTATCCAAAGGCTGGAAATCTCCTGAAGTATTTGTAGCTAAGGGAAGAGATGGAGTAACAGATATTTGGGGCAATATTTATAAGCCGTGGGGTCTGGATACAAACAGGCTTTATCCGATTATTGAATATATTTATGCCGGGCCACATAGCTCTTTCGTACAGAAAGACTTTCTGCCGGTTCCATGGTTTTCCTGTATAGCACAGTTAGGTTTTATCGTTGTTCAGATTGATGGTATGGGCACTTCAAACAGATCAAAGGCATTTCATGATATTTGCTGGCGGAATTTGAAGGACGCTGGCTTCCCCGACAGAATCTTGTGGATAAGGGCTGCAGCGCGCATACACCATTTTATGGATACCGCCAGGGTTGGTATTTTCGGTACTTCGGCAGGAGGTCAGAATGCGCTGGCTGCATTACTTTTTCATCCTGAATTTTATAAAGTATCAGTTTCATCCTGTGGTTGTCATGACAACAGAATGGATAAAATATGGTGGAATGAGCAATTTATGGGATTTCCTGTGGGCCCTCATTACGCTGAGTGCTCCAATGTTGAACATGCCAGTAATCTGAGAGGTAAACTCCTGCTTATAGTTGGCGAAATGGATGATAATGTTGACCCATCTTCCACCATGCAGGTAGTGAATGCCCTGATAAAAGCAAACAAAGAATTTGAATTATTGGTGTTACCCGGAGAAAATCATACATCAGGAGGGAAATACGGCGAACGTAAACGGAGAGATTTTTTTATAAAAAATTTATCGGGAATTGAACCGCCTCAATGTAACCAAATTGGAAATCAGTAAAATATTTAACAATCTGAAATATTTACAACTAAACATAATAATTATGAAACCAAAAATTAAACTTTCATCAACAATTGTATTGATCACTTTTCTTTTTTTATCTTGTAAAAATGCCTCTGTAAACAAAATTAAAACCGGAGGGCCTGAAGTTGTAGAGTTCAGAGTTCTTCCATTTGAACTGACAGATGTTAAATTGCTGAACGGCCCCTTTAAATTGGCCACCGACCTAAATATCAAGTCACTGTTAAATTATGAACCTGACAGGTTATTAGCAAAATTTCGCATAGAAGCAGGATTAAAGCCTAAAGCCGAACATTACCATGGATGGGAAGACAACACCATTGCCGGCCATAGTTTGGGTCACTATCTGAGCGCCTGTGCAATTATGTATCAGACCACCGGAGATGAAAGATTCTTAGATAGAGTTAATTATATTGTAAATGAATTAGATACCTGCCAGTTGGCTGATGGTCAAGGTTATATAGGTGCTTTCCCTGACGGAAAGAAAATTCTTGAACAAGAAGTTGCAAAAGGAAATATCCGTTCTGCAGGTTTTGACCTGAACGGGATCTGGGTGCCTTTTTATACTCAGCATAAAGTTATGGCCGGCCTGCGAGATGCATATCATTTATGTGGCAATAAAAAAGCCCTTGAAATCGAAATAAAATTTGCCGACTGGCTGGAAAGCATTGTTATTCATCTTCCCGATACTTCAGTGCAAAAAATGTTACGCTGCGAACATGGAGGCATTAATGAAGTTCTCGCTGATTTATATGGTGATACTGGCGATAAAAAGTATTTAAACATGTCACGTATTTTTCATCATAAGGCCATTCTTGATTCATTACTTGAGGGAAAGGATATTCTTGCCGGGAAGCATGCTAATACTCAGATACCAAAACTGATTGGATTAGCTCGGCGATACGAATTGACAGGAAATACAGATGACAGGAAGACAGCTGAGTTCTTCTGGCAAAGAGTTGTTTATCATCATTCCTACGTTACCGGAGGGCATTGCAATAATGAATATTTTGGACAGCCTGATCGATTACGTGACCGGTTAGGTCCTTATACTACTGAAACCTGTAATGTTTACAATATGCTTAAGCTTACACGACATTTATTTATGTGGAATGCTTCGGCCAATGAAGCTGATTTTTATGAAAGGGCATTAATAAACCACATTCATGCATCCCAGCATCCAGTTGACGGCCGTGTGATTTATAATTTGTCACTGGATATGGGCGGAAAAAAAGAATATGAAGACCCTTACTGGTTTACCTGCTGTGTGGGAACCGGAATGGAGAATCATTCAAAATACGCTGCTGATATTTATTTTCATAACCATGATGAACTGTTCGTAAGTCAATTTATAGCCTCTGAAGTTAAATGGAAAGAAAAAGGTGTCACCCTAAGGCAGGAAACTCAATTTCCGGATGAACAAAGTACCAAACTAACGTTAAATTGTTCAGATCCTGTCCGATTTACGCTTTATATAAGATATCCATACTGGGCTATAAATGGAATAAATATTCTGATAAACGGTAAAGAACATAAAATACAACAACAACCCGGCAGCTTTGTAGCTATCAGAAAATCATGGAAAAATAGCGATAAAGTTGAAGTAAAATTTCCATTCTCATTAAGGCTTGAAACAATGCCTGATGACACCAACAGAGTGGCTATTCTTTTTGGCCCTGTTGTTTTAGCTGGTGACCTGGGACCCAATGAAGATACAAATGTTTATGACCCTCTTTATGTACCTGTATTGATGACGCAGGAAAGAAATCCTGAAAAATGGACTGAGCCTGTGCCGGGAAGAAAAAATGAATTCATTACAAAAGGTGTGGGCAAACCAAGGGATATACTGCTTAAACCTTTTTATGCTACTCATTACAGGCACTATTCAGTATATTGGGATATGTTTACCGAAGAAAACTGGCAGAAAAGACAAGCTGACTATCAGAAACAGATTGCATTCCAGAATGAACTGAAAGCTAAAACAATTGATTTTATTCAGCCTGGGGAAATGCAGCCGGAAAGGAATCATAATTTTAAAGGAGAAAATACCACTCCGGGTTATTTCAAGGAAAGAGCAAGCCGTGAATCACGGGGTGGTTGGTTCGCTTTTGATATGAAGTCACTACCTGACAAACCAATTGCTCTTTTTGTTGATTATTGGGGCGGATTTCCGGGTGCAAAGACTTTTGATATTCTGGTGAATGAGAAAATTATAGCTACAGAAAACATTTCAAATAAAAAAGATGGCCAGTTTATTAGTATTCAATATGACATCCCCGAAGAATTATCCCGCGGGAGAAGAAAAGTCAATATCAAATTCAGGGCTCATCCGCAAAATATGGCTGGTCCTGTATTCGGGGTAAGGATAATTGATAATTCTAAATTTGCAAAGGAATAATACTATTTTATCAGTACTACAGGAATTCCTGAAATATACTGCTCGTTATTTTTTATTAGAATCATATAAAAGCCATTGCTTAATGCGGAAACATCTATCAAGCAGGTGTTTCCGCTTGCTTCAGCTATTCTGGCCGGTATCTTCCGACCTGTAAAATCCGAGATTTCAATCTGATAGTTGTTGTCTTTTATACTAAAGGGCAATGATGCTATACCGCATATAATTAAATAGTTATTGGCCGGATTGGGAAAAACCCTTATTTCACTATCCGTTTTCTTTGAGAATATTCCTGTGAAAGGAGGACCTATATTAGGTTTCTCAAGTTTCCGGTCGGTAAATAGGTGAAAATCGCCTGCTTTCAAAGCAATAATATATTCAGAATCAGTAACATTAATGCTGTCACCCGAAAAATAATCGTACCAGTAACCAGTATGAGGAAAATCACCTGTCAGGCTTCCTTCCTGTATTCCAAAATTACCAGTAATGAAAACGTTCATTTCGGTATGACGTAAAACAATGGATTTTAGGCTAACAGAAACGTTAAGGGTAAAATCATTGGATTGAAAAACCGGATATTTTTTTCTCAGGTTAATTAAAGTGGAATAAAAATCATAAAGGTATCTACGCCTGGAATCAGACATATATTCCCATCGCGGAGGCTTTCCGCCCAGCCTGCCATTGTATTCTATAGAAACATCATATCCTCTTTCGCCAAATTGCCATATCATTTTCGGACCCGGAACAGTTAAAAAGAAAACGCTGTTAAGTAACATTCTGCTTAAGGCAGTGGTTGTATCCTGAATATTATAGCTGCCCGGTATGCCATTACCCCATGTAACACATTTATACATCAGCCTTTCCTCATCATGACTTTCCATATAACCAACAAGATGAGGCTTAGTCCAGCTACGCTGCAAATAGGAAATACCTGAAAAATTAGATTTGCCGCTTTCATTCCATCCCATAGCTGCTTCGGCGTAGTTGTAATTCATATTACCCCATAACAGCATTCCATATTCAGCTAATTCCTTTTCCTCGGCATTTACCGCCAAATGCTCGAGAATAACAATTGCTTTATCATTTCTTTTCCATATTTCATCGGCCATTCTTTTTAATAACCTTATCCGGTCGGCATCGTAATTGCTTCCCCACGGATCATCAAGGCCTTTGATATTATTGCCAAATCCTTTGGTAAAATCAAATCTGAATCCATCTACTTTAT
>JAJUGM010000044.1 GCA_029268165.1 Bacteroidota bacterium | reverse complement strand
TTCCTATAAATTTACCGAAAAAGAAAGAGTAATTGCTTATATAGATGGTTTTAACATATATTTTGAAATACTGGAAGCTGGTTTCAATAATTGTAAGTGGTTAAATATTAGGAAATTAGTTTCTAATTTACTTCAAGTAAATCAAGAACTTATCACAATTAAATATTTCACAAGCAGAGTAAGTAATAATCCAGACAAGCAAAAAAGGCAAACAACATATATTGAAGCACTTGAATCAGTCGATATTCAAATTTATTATGGACATTATCAAAGCAATACTATAGAATGTAGACGATGTGGTAATAGCTGGCCGAATTATCATGAAAAGATGACTGATGTTAATATTGCTACTCACTTGTTAATAGATGCATATCAAGACAAGTATGATATGGCTATGCTAATTTCTGGCGACAGTGATCTTGTTCCACCTATTAAAGCAATTCATAGTCTATTTCCGAATAAAAGAGTATTTGTTGCATTTCCTCCTAAAAGGCATAATGCTTCAGTTGCTAAAGCAGCAAAAGGATATATGATATTAGGAAGAAAAAAACTAGTTGACTGTCAATTTGAAGAAAAGGTACCTAAAAAGGATGGTTTTATACTAAGCAAACCAAATGAATGGATTTAACACTTGTTCATTTTATTCTTATATTATCGGGATTTTTTTGACAGTCCGAAAGAGTATGCACTATAATCTAATCGTCAGTTCACTCGTAAAAAATAGGGGTTTAAACCATATACTGTCTCATCTTATTATGACCAAACGTAATGATAAGAAGTAATAAAAATCAATTTGGAAATAAAAAATCATGAATTTTAACTAATTTGCATTATAATACTTTTCTTAAACAATCGAAATATTTTAGTAATAATTTTAAAATTTTAAACTTGTGAAAATCAATTTATTAATTGTTTTCTTATTTATTATATCTAATTTTATTTATGCACAAAAAATGAAACATGGCATAGATTTTCAGTATGATGTTAAATCAGTTATAAAAGCTAAAGAAATTGTTTATTATGGTTGGGATTTTTCAAATTTTCGAATTACAGATGCAAGTAAAATAAATGATACAGAATTAATTCTTAAAAAACATATTCCCACATGGATTGGAATGCTAAACGCAAGATATCCATCGGCCAAAGTAGCCGAACATTTTAATAAGCAGGTTATTGAAAATCTGGTTTCAGTGCAAAATTTAATAAAAAATATAAAATCTGATGACCTTGTTACTTTTCAAACATATGAATTAACAATTGACTCGGTGAAAAATATTGTTAAATCATATATTCTTCCTGAAAAAACAGGTATTGGACTAGTTTTTATTATAGAGTCATTTAACAAACCACAAAGATATGTAACCGGTTTTACAACATTTTTTAATATTCAAAATAAAGAGGTACTTTGGAGTACAAAAATAAAAGGTTTACCTGGTAGTAAATACGGATTTATCCAATATTTATATGAAGGTTTTATAGAGATTTATGATTTATATTTAAGTAACTTTTATAAAAAGCAAATTAAATTGTATAAATAGTTACATTTAGATTTTCAAGAACTCTAAATTATTATGATATCTTAAATTTTATCTCTTTATTACTTTTCAATAAATAGTAATTTAAATTTATATGAATGGTGATGAGGATTTTTTGGTTAATAAAAAACGAAGAATCCTGTTGAAAATTGTAAAAATATTATGTTCTTATTGCCATAAAACGGTAATTGTTTAAACAGGAGAGTTCAATATTTTTGTTTTCGTAACTTGTTTTAAATAAAAAATTTCTTAAATATAAGGTGTCAAAACATAACCAGATCAGTATAAAGATTACTATTATGAAATTTTCAATGACATTGATATTATTGAGAAATTTACTACTAAAATTTCATAAATATGATTCAATTGATTCTTCTATTATTTGAGCTATCATAAATTAGTGACAATAATATTTTAAAAGCGATACATTAAAGTTTTTAATTTAACAGAAACCTCCTGCCAGCATCATTCTTTTGCATCGTGCACTTTCTCAATCATATAAAGCGGCCGTTTCCGTGTATTATCAAGGATGCGCCAGAGATATTCACCAAGGATTCCAAGTGCAATCATCTGAAATGAAGACACAAAAAGCAAAACCACCATCAGGGCCGACCAACCTTCAACATCAATAATGCCAAGCATACGGGCAATAATGATAAACAATGCATAAATCAGTGCACCAAAACCCAGAACAAGACCTGTTACCGATATAAGCCTTATGGGTATGAACGAAAACGATACAAAAGAATCAATAAACAATTTGATTTTTTTGCTTAACGTCCATTTTGATTTGCCCTGCGTGCGTTTTTGTCTCACATAGGGGATGTTGACAAAGTCATAACCCATCCACAGCATCAGGTAAAAAATGTTTGAGTTTCTCTCCTTTAATGCACATATTTTTTCTTTAATCGTTTTATCGAATAACACAAAGTCAAAACCTCCTGAGGGAGCATTTTTAATAGCAAATTTCCGCATCAGAAAATGAAAAAGTGAAGCAATCCACTTTTGTATGGCTTTTTCTTTCCGGTCCATACGGTTTGCAATGACCAGTTTAAAACCTTGCTGCCAATACCGGTACATATCGGCAATCAGTTCCGGAGGGTCCTGTAAATCAGCCGAAATAACCACATTGCAATCGCCGGTTGCATATTCAAACCCTGCATATAAAGCGTTATACGATCCGACATTCTTTAACAGTTTTATGATTTTAGTGCTTCCAGGAAATGATTGATGAATCTGAAGCAACTCATTATAAGTATTGTCTTTCGACCCGTCATCAACAAAAACGAATTCAGTTTCAACCTTATCCTCCCATGTGCTGAAAGTATGCTGAAGCTTGTTAAAGGTCTGTAAAACGGTGCTTTCATTATAATAGCAGGGTATGATTACCGAAATCTTATTCATAATTGATAATATATTAAAAACCGTTTATTGACTGGTTAGTTTATTATTTAAATTTATTAATTGCTTCACTGATGATGTGTATATATTCTTCATTCAGCGCTGTGTTCATAGGCAGGCTAAGGATAGTCTGGCAGATGGTTTCGGTTACAGGCAGGTTTAATGAATTCCATTCTTTGTATGCCTTTTGTTTATGCGGAGGATAAGGGTAATGTATGGCTGTGCCGATGCCTTTTTCATGCAAATAGGCGGCCAGCCGGTCTCTTTTTTCACTCCTGACAGTGAACAAATGCCATGTGTGTCTGCCGTATGCTGCTTCAAAAGGAAGCAAAATTTCCCGGTTGGTAATTAATGACTTATAGAGCGATGCCAGTTTTCTTTTCTTGTTAATCTCATCATCCATGTATTTCAGCTTAAAAACCAGTATAGCAGCCTGAAGTTCGTCAAGGCGGCTGTTATACCCTCTATAGATGCAGTTATATTTTTCTCCCCATCCGTAATTACGTAATGAAGCAACAATATCAGACAGATCTTTGTTATTTGTAGTTATGGCACCTGCATCACCCATTGCGCCAAGGTTTTTTGTCGGATAAAAACTGAAACCCGCTGCATCGCCAAGATTTCCTGTTTTAGTACCTTTAAAATCAGCTCCATGGCCTTGTGCAGCATCTTCAATAACCAGCAATTTATATTTTGCAGCTGTTTTCTTAATCGCATCCATGTCAGCACATTGTCCGTAAAGATGCACAGCAAGTATTGCTTTTGTTTTTTCCGTAATATTCTGTTCTATTAAATCAGGATTTATATTGTATGTCCTTATATCGGGCTCAACAGGTACCGGCTTTAATCCTGCACGTGAAACTGCAATAATAGAGGCTATGTAAGTGTTTGCAGGCACGATTACCTCATCATTGGTTTGTAGCAGGCCAAGAATTTTATACCCCTCAAAAATAAGAACAAGCGCCTCAAGTCCGTTTGCCACTCCAATGCAATATTTGCTTCCGCAATAGGCAGCAAAGGCCGACTCAAATTCCCTGACACAATCAGATAATATATATTTGCCTGAGTAAAGGCTTTGGAAAACTTTTTCCTTAATTTCAGCCATATAAGGCTGGTTTACCTGCTGCAAATCGAGAAACGGGATTTTTGTCATGGTTTATATGGGGATAATTTTCCGTTTTCCAGTATATAACATTTTCCTTCTGGCGATTCCCACAGGTTTCGTTCTTTTTTAATTAGCTTGTTGCCTTTTTCGTCAATCCAGCCCCTGAATATGGCCGGATTACCGTAATAAAGTGCATAAGCCGGTATATTTCGTGTTACCACACTACCAATGCCTGTCATAGCATATTCGCCTATGGTAACGCCTGCAAGGATAGTAGTATTGGCTCCTAACGAAGCCCCGCGCCTGATGAGCGTTTTTACAGGTTCCTTGTATTGTCTGCTTCGCGGCCTGATATCATTGGTAAAAACCACATTGGGGCCTAAAAATACATCATCTTCAATAGTAACACCTTTCCAGATGTATATTCCGCTTTTAATGGTAACATTATTTCCAATAATCACCTGATCTTCAATAAAACAATGGTCGCAAATATTACAATTGCTTCCGATGTGAACATCTTTTAATATATGCACAAAAGCCCATATTCTGGTATCTTTCCCGATATCGTGTGTTTCAACTATTGCGGTAGGGTGACAGTAAAAATCCATCAGGCCTTGTTTTTTAATGAACAAAATACATCATAGCTACGGATATAATCAGCTTCGTCATATTCCGATGAGGCAATAATTAACTGCACTGCTGTATGTGAATATTGCATAGTATGCCATGCCATAGGCGGAATATATATACCCCGGCTTGGTTTTTCGAGTTTGTACGTAAAAAGTTCTCCTTCAACGGACTCAATATGAACCAGAATGGTGCCTGAAACAGCAATAAGTACCTGCTCGGTTTTGTGATGGGCATGCCTTCCCCTTACAATGCTTTCAGGGGTATAGTATGTCCAAAAAATCCGCTCAGGCCTGAAAGGTAAAAGTTTTTCAAATTCGACAACCGAAATATAGCCTATGGAAGGGTCACCAATTTTTGGAAATTCTATCAGGTAAGGTTTTTTCATCATTTCCTGCACAGATTCTATTTTGTTTTTATTTTAAACAAGCTGATCGCCAATGAGCAACTAAATAGGTTTAAATTATTAGATTTGCTCATATTATCATTGTTTAATTATTGAAAATTATCAATACAGGATAAAAGTAAGAAAAAAAATGAAAAAATACCTTTCTTTTCTGCTAATAGCGTTAATGTGCATTCTTGCATTCTGGCAGGTTGCTTTTCTGGATTATACCCTTAAATGGGATATTCTTGACGGATATTTGCCGGGACATTATTTTATCAGTGAATGCCTGAGGAATAATATTTTCCCTCTCTGGAATCCTTATCAGCAACTTGGTTTTCCGATATACGCCGACCTGATTAATACCAACTATCCCGTCAATATGCTTATAGCAAGCTTGTTCCCTTATACCAATGTTACTTTTCATATACTTTTTATTATTTATCTGATTATTGCGGGATGGGGGGCTTATAAATTATCTTTGCAGTTTGGAATTATTGAGAAAGTAGCTTTGCTTACCGGTATTGCTTATCCGCTATCGGGCTTTTCTACAGGTAATGCCCAGCACATGCAGTTTATTATCGGAGCCAGCTGGCTGCCTTACACCATTTTGTTCTTTTTAAAGCTTGCAAGGATAGGAAAGTTTACCGATCTTTTATGCTTTGTGATATTTACCTTCCTGCTTATTACCGGCGGATACCCGCCCACAGCAATTTTACTGGCATATCTTCTTGCCATATCTTACGTATTTTATGTTATCAAATACTTCAAAAGTAAACAAGCAAGAACTGCCCTTTATTATACGTTCAGGTGCCTGATAGCAGCAGTTTTACTAATTGTTTTATGCGCCGCGATGCTGATAAGCATTCAACAATCAACCCCATTCGTAAACCGTTTCAGTGGCCTGCAATACGAAACAGCCATTATCAATCCTTTTACCCCGCAGTCACTAATTTCTGTTATTTCACCCCTCACGCCGGTTGTTCATGCAGGTTTGTTTAAAACAGACCTTTCAATGAACAACCTCTATTTTGGATCCATTATGGTAATGCTTATTATGTATTCACTTTTCAGAAGACATAATTTAATAAGCATACTATTACTGGTTTCAGGTATGATCATTCTTTTTATCTCCTTTGGGGAATACGGCTTCATTCATCAATTTCTTTATAATCATGTGCCCCTGTTCGATAAATTTAAGCATCCGGGCAACCTGAGAATATTCCCTATTTTATTCTTTCTTTTATATGCTGGCCTGCAGGTTTCAAACAATGACCCGCTGCAGAACGAAAATTACAATGTTTTCCGAAGGGCATACTACCTGTTTCTTGCCTTTATTCTCATTCTTTTTATAGGTTCATTTTCTGTTATCATTATAAGGGCTGCAGGACCTGTTGATTTTCATCTGACTATGAAAAGCCTGCTTAATGATTACGGAATCTTTGGTCCGTTATGCCTGCAAACAGTGCTTATATTATTTTTCAATCTGATTTTTATTTATATTATCCTGATAAGGCAAAAAACACACCTTTTGTTTAAGGTTATTCTATTCATAGTGGCTGCAGAAGCCGTTGTTTTTACCCAGATTAATGCACCATACTCCGTTACCTTTAAATCCGGCCCTTTAGAGATCAGGGATTTCTTAAAACACAGACCCCAAGGATTTCCTTTGCCCGACCATCATTTGTTATCGGAAAACACTGAACAAAGTGTTTCCTTTCCTCCGTTGATACATAATACTAATACTTATGCAAAGACCGTATCGCCTTATGTTCGTTATCCGTTTGCCCTCGACGGTTACATTAAGCTTGAGCAAGACAGTGCGCTTTTTCAGAATTCCATAAATAACCGCTTAATGTATTTCGCTGATACCATTTTACCATTAAGCCTCCTGAACAATTTTAGAAAAAATATCAACACTGAAAATAAAAAGTATGTCTTTGTTGAGGATTCTGTATTTAATAAATCTTTGAAGAGCCTGCATGTGTATTCATCAGCAAACCGGGATATTGAGGTTACACTTTTTTCGCCACAACGAATTGTTTTTAATACTCATGCTGAAAAGCCTCAGTTTGCCGTTTTGCTTCAAAACAGCTATCCGGGCTGGAAAGTGATGATTGACGGTAATAAGGTTTCATATTATACAGTGAATTATACACTTATGGGAGTTGAAATTCCTCCAGGAAAACATACTATAACCTTTGAATATAGCAATAAACTTTACACATATCTGACCCATCTCTCTTTTATGCTGTTTGCAGGTCTGATATTAATTTACTTAGTTATTAATGCAATGGCTTCATACAAATTATGCCCCCGAAGTATTTATCTGCATACTTCGGGCATAATTGCTTTATTGGTATTATTGTTTCTGGCGTTCACCCCAAAAACTGCTTATTCTGACAAACAGGAGCAAAGTAAGGCCTGCATATCCGATATACTGATTCATGAAACAAAGGATAAAAATAAAAGTTCCTTTATCATTTTCAACACGGAAAAGGCCTTTTCTGATCTGAAGATTGATTCTGCTGTACAACATACCTATTTAAGATTCAGGAATCCGGCTGATGGCATCAGGCTGTGGAAATTAACTGATACGATGAGCAATGAACAACTGATTTACGTATGGTCGAATGTCCTTGAAATACCCGAAATACGTGATATAATTCAGATGCGGTATCCTTTATTGTTAAAGCAATATCATGATGACAGGTATGCAGTTGAAGTATTCTCAAATACCGGCACTGACAGTAGCCCTTTCCATCAGCTTTATTTTAATAATTATGAAGATTCGGTAAGATTTTGGACTTATGACCGCAATGCGCTGACCACAGATACTGTTTTTTCAGGCAGATTTGCTGAAAGATTTACAACATCACATGAATATGGGGCCACCTTCCGTTTTCCGGTTCAGCATGTTCCTGCAAAGGGAATCAGAGTGTACACTGCATTGCGTTTTTTGCGCAATGACGAAAAAAGCTGCCATCTGGTGGTGACCATTATCCGGAATCAGCAAACTATTCATTATCATACGATTCATCTGGTTGAATATGACCTGCAGCCCAAAACATGGAACATAGCCTTTACATCACAATATTATCAGCACCATAAATTAAGGAAAGGAGATGAAATTGTTGTTTATGCCTATAATAGCGGGAAAAATAATCAGTTGTATATTGACGATTTTCTGGTGAAAATTGAATTAACCCAATTATTGCATTAGAAAAATTTCTAATGCAATGCGATTAAGAAAAATCGACTTTTCCGGTTTGCTGACGCTGCACCAGAAAAGTGATTTGTCTTAATATGGAAATCCATTGGTTCGCTCTTTCTGAGAGCTCCCAATGAATAATTTGGGATAATTTATAGCGAATAGTATAACGGTTAAAAAAAAGTTTTGTCCATAACGATTTTTCTTGTTACAAATTTTACAGGAAACCATGCAGTGAGAAAGCCTATAAGAATTACAGCGACTGTTGTTAAGAGCACATCAACAGGTTTGACAAGTACGGGGTAAGCATCAATAATAAAAGTGCCTGATCCCTGAAGTTTAATTAGTTCAAACTTAGCCTGAAGCCAGCAAATAATAAGTCCTGATATTAAACCCAGAACAGCTCCAATTATTGAAACCAGCCAGCCTTCGAGGAGAAATATTTGGTTAATAAGTTTTTCAGTAGCGCCAATATTTGACAGAGTGTGGATATCAGTTTTTTTCTCAAGGATAAGCATGGTGAGTGTTCCTATAATATTAAACGATGCTATGATAAGGATGAAGACAAGGATCAGAAAAATGGCCCATTTTTCCATCTGCATGGTTTTGTAAAAAACTTCGTTCTGCTGGTAGCGATTCTGAACCAGAAAATTTTTTCCAAGGACTTGCTGTATATTTTGCTGGATGAGCTGATGATTGGATTTCGGATTGAGTTTGATTTCAAGGGCATTTATTTTATTAGGGTATTCAAAGAGTTCCTGTGCAAAAGACAGGGGGACAAAGATATATTTAGTGTCAAAGTCCTGCTCAATAAGAAAAACGCCCGAAATATTGAGAAATCTACGATTTACTGCTTTTTCGGGTTCGAAAGACACCTTACCTGAACGTTTTGGAACATAAATACCCATCTGCCGGGGTGAATTTAGTATAATGTTCAGAAAAATATCTATCCCTTTTCCAACCACTGCAAATGGATAATTTTGTGAAAAAAGTGTAAAGGTTCCTTCAACGATCATGCTATCGATGCCTGAAACAGCCTTGTATTCAGGGCTAACGCCTTTAACAATGGCAATGGTTTGTTTTTCATCATAACGCAATAATGCCCTGTCTTCAAGTATCTCTGCAACTTCGGTAACGCCTTTTATTTCTTTAATGCGATTAATTAATGCCTTATCACTGCTAAATGTTTTTCCTTCAGCGAGCGTTATTTTAATATCGGGATTAAAAGAATTAATAAGTGATTTTACTACATTATCAAAGCCGTTAAATACTGAAAGTATAACAATAAGAGCCATAGTACCTATGGCGATTCCGGCCAGGGAAATAATCGCAATAATATTGATTGCGTTGTGCGATTTTTTGGCTATCAGGTATCGTTTTGCTATGTAAAACGCAAAATTCAAGGCAATACAATAATCAGGATTTCAATAATTTATCGATGCGATCGGCATAATCAATGGAATCATCATGAAAGAAAGCCAGTTCAGGCATTATACGCAGCTGGTAACGTATTTTCTGACTTAAGGCATTTCTGATGATTTTTTTATGCTGGTTAACGGTTGGCATAAAGTCTTCATTTTTGTCAAGCGGAAAGATACTTAAATAAACTTTAGCCAGTGACAGGTCAGGAGATACCCGTACCTGAGTTACGGTTATCATTTTTCCCTGAAAATAATTCCTGCTTTCAATTTGAAAGAAGGAAGCAAGTTCTTTTTGAACAAGCCTTGCAACTTTATTCTGTCTTAATGTTGTCATTTTTTTTATTTCTCAGGTGTAAAAATAAGAAATAATATAACAGATTCATGAAATTCTTTTTTCATGATAAATTAATGTAAGACTGTTTTTTCAAGTAAAACAAAAAATGATTATTAGTTTTCATAACATTTTTTAGCTTTGCAACCTACATTATTATATTTTAGGTTCTATTTTTGTTTTCAATGAATAAGAAAAGGGTATTATCGTGTATTCAGCCAACCGGCGAAATTCATATCGGTAATTATTTCGGCGCTGTCAGAAATTGGGTAAATCTACAGGATAAGTACGATTGTGTTTATGGCGTGGTTGACTTGCATGCCATGACAATGCCCTATTCGCCAAAAGAGTTACGCCAGAATACGGTTCAGATGTTTATTGATCTTATAGCGGCAGGATTGGATCCGCAGAAGTCTGTGCTTTTTGTTCAATCACTGGTACCTCAGCATACTGAACTTACCTGGATATTCAGTTGTGTTACTTCATATGGTGAACTTTCAAGGATGACACAGTTTAAGGATAAATCAGACCAGATAGAAAAAGGAAGTAAAAATAGTTTTGTTTCGGCCGGATTATTCAGTTATCCTGTGTTACAGGCAGCCGACATTTTAATTTACAAAGCTGATTTTGTGCCCGTAGGAAAGGATCAGGAACAACATCTTGAGCTTTCGCGTAATATTGCTGTAAGGTTTAATAATCAGTTCGGGCAATATTTTCCTGAGCCTCAGCCATTATATACAGAAGTGCCTAAACTGATGTCACTGGCTGATCCTGAAAAAAAAATGAGCAAAAGCATGGGTAACAAACATTTTATTGGCCTTTTTGAAGCGGAAGATAGTATTCGTAAAAAAGTAAAAAGTGCAGTTACTGACACAGGCGGACAGGCAGGTGGACAGATGAGTCCGGGGGTTGCAAATCTTTTTACTATTATTAAAGCCTGCGGAAAATTAAATGAGTATGAAGCATTGCTAAATGATTATAATAATGGCTCACTGCAATATAAAGACCTTAAAGATGTTGCAGGGAATTCTCTGGTTGAGCTCACACGTCCGTTTCGCCTAAAACGGGAGGAATTAAGTAAAGATACTCAATTAATAAGGCGTTTAATTAATGAATCATCAGAAAAAGCAAGATCTTTTGCTGAAAAAACATTAAATGATGTTAAGGAACTTACCGGCCTGCTGAACGGTTAATCAGTTGCTTTTTTAAAGAAACATTTTTTTAACCCGGATTTGTTATTACTTATTTTTTTAAATCGGGGCGCTTTGCTCCTAATAAGTAATCAGGGTTTAAGAATTAACAAATAAAAAGTCCTGGCGCATTTTAACCAGGACCTGCCCTGAATAGCATCAGGTATATCTTAAGAAGAACTGTTAATCATTTAAAAACAAAATCTGTGCCAAATAATCCTATTCATAGTTATAAATAATGCCTTCCAGCTCAAGAGACGGCAAATCGCCGTATGCTTTGTGAAAACTTTTATTAATCAGAAGGACAACCGGCGCATTCATATTGGCCGCTTTTTTCTTTAAAATTATGCTGGCATTTTTTTCTAAATAATCATTTCCGGCGCTAACAAAATCCGCTTCATAAAACGCTGAAATGGTGCCTTTATTAACCATGCCGGCAATATCTTCCGGCTTTTCTGTGATGGTAACTCTTTCCCAGTCGCGGCGGTTACGGACAATAATTCTTGATGTATCCACAATTTGTTTGTCAAAACCGATTTTATCTGCCAAAGGCAGGAAAATATCAATCTTACCTTTGCCATAGTGAATCTGGCTTACTTCTGTACGGCTGATGGAATGAATTTCGGGGTTAAAAGGGTATAAAAACAAAATATGAGAAGTTGTAATGTTTTGTATTTTAACGACAAAAACCTGATGGTCATATGTAAGAATTTTATCATAACGTGCTATGATTACAGAGTCGAAATTTGCAAACATCATAAGTTTATGAAAAGTGCTGGTAAATATGCTATCAGCACGGGCATGCTCACGGGCAGAAATTTCACTGGTTAACAGTAAATTTCCCCCATACAGGCCGTTATCTGTTTCGGGTTGGCTATAAATCTGATTAAAAAAGCATAAAAGGACAGGTAAAAAAAAGTAATTTTTCATACTGTAATAAATTAACATCCTGTTTTGGTGAAATATTAAAGCAATTTATAAAAATATAACCAATGGCTAAACAGGATGTTAATAACAAGTGTTAAAAGTACAATGTGCAAATAAGGAAACAGGGTGTTATTCAAACAAAAACAATTAATCAGCTTTTTTTCAACAGGTCACGAATTTCTCCAAGAAGTTTAACTTCTGCAGATGGTTCAGGCGGTGTGGCAGGTTTTTCTTCTTCCTTTCTGTTGAGCCTGTTCATGGCTTTAATAAAAAGGAAAATTACAAAAGCTACGATGATAAAGTCAACCACAGTGCCGATAAAACTACCCAGTTTTATTCCCGGTCCTACTTCAATGCTTTTCCAGTCGCCGCTTGGAATAAGCGGATTAAGAACCGGCATCATAATATCCCCGACAAGTGAGGTAACAATTTTCCCAAAGGCTCCGCCAATAATGATACCTACTGCCATGTCAACTACATTGCCTAGCATGTCATATTTCTTAAATTCAGATAATACACTCATAATTCAGATTTAGGTTAAAAATTTTGTTCGGAAATTTAACCTAATTTAATGCAATTATCTGATTATGCAAGGGAAAATTAACTGAACGCAGGCACCTTTTTCTGGCAAATTATAAATTTTTATGTCAGAAGATAAGGTATCAATAATCAGTTTAGCTGTGGCCAGGCCAATTCCAAAACCTTCTTTATTATATTTCTGATTGTCAGCAGAAAACAGCTCGTAAAGATTTTTTAACGCTTTTCTTGAAAATCCGGGACCCTGGTCAAAAACTTTCAGCATGGCTTTATTTTCTGTTTGCAGGGATTCGATTTTTATTTGACCGCCTTCCGGAGAGTATTTGACGGCGTTATCAATGATTAAGTTAAGGCATACGGTTAATAACTTAGGGTCGGCCTTAATAATAATTTCGTTATCAAAAGGGTAAAAAACAATATTTATTGAGTCAAAGGCCCTGGTATTAATATGTTGGTTGATAAATTCATTCAGGTTGATTTCTTCTAGTTTCAGCTTATAATTATCTAATCTTATTTCGGTGAAGAGCAAGGACATTTCCGAAAGATGAACAAGTCGGTTTACCAGTTGATTTATTGCATTAATATATTCTTTTTGCTCAGGGTTTACAACAAGTTCCTCAAGAATCATCGTAAATCCGCGTATACCTTGTAAAGGGGTTCTTAGTTCATGATTAATGTGCCGGATGAAATCATTCTTGACCTTATGCAGACGCGAAAGTTCTTCGTAAGCACGTTTTAATTTGCTGTTA
>JAJUGM010000043.1 GCA_029268165.1 Bacteroidota bacterium | reverse complement strand
GTTTGAATAATATGGTAACCGGACGTATAATGAGAGTGTATCAAAATTAAAACCTACCGGATTCTCACCGGGAAAAACAACAGGCTCTTTATTGAAATCAGCATGATATGCTTTGATTTCTGATGTTAAGTTTTTTTTATTAATTAATCCTTTTATTAAAATCAAAGAAGTGTCATTTGCTGAAACTGAGCTCATGGATGCATTTACCAGTTTCCCTTTAATACTTATATCATTAAATTTCAGCTTCGCATCATGCCTGTGGTTATTAAAATAAACATCGGCTTCTGAAATATTCAGATTGTTCGGGATAGCCATCAGGATATGGTGAACAAAGCGATTCAGTATGGCTGAATAACCAGTATATCCCGGTTTTGGCAATTGCTTTGCACCAGAATTACGAAATACACTGTCTTTATTCATATCGTATAATAAGACAATGTATCTGCATGAAAAGGATTTCAATTTAAGTTTGCCTGATAGTGCCTTTAACAGTGATAATTTAAGTTCGACCGAGTCAAGTTGCAGGCTTGTACTGTCAAATCTCGATTCTATATAAATATCATCGAAGTTAATCTTGTTTAACCCTACATATATGCCATCATTCCATGAAAACCTGTATCCTCTTTTTTCCATCTTTACCGATATTTTTTGTATCGCTTTTTCAAAAGCCATCTGTTTAAATGAAACAAAAAAAAGGATTGATAGTATAAAAAGAATTAACAATGTGTAAAAAAGTATTTTAGCCGGTTTACTGATGGAGCTTATTTTTTTGAATATAAAATTGATTTTCATAATCTTAATACAGAAAGAAACATGAGTATTAAATAATTGGCGATGACAAAGTAAATTAAATAATTGCAATTTTTGAAAACTCATACTGAAATGAATAATGATTAAAGCATGATGAGGGTTGAATTAAGAAATATTAACTTAAGTATTATCAGATATCTCGTGGCTCGTAGCTCGCAGCTTAATTTACTTTTTAGAATAAACTAATATGACAATCATAATATAATTATTAGCTTTGTTTTGGCATTGTTATTGTTTATAAAAAATAATGATTAAGTAACAGGAAAATATGAGAAAACAAGTATGGTTTATACTGGTTATGTTTGCCGGTATTAATATCGTATGGTCACAGCCTTCGGTTGATAAGAAAACAAAGGCCCATATAGTTAACAATAAAATAAAAAAACAAATCAACTGGGAATACAAATATGTTGACGATAAGCCTGAAAAAAGCGGGGTAAAAACATCTGTAACCCTTTATAATCAGTCAGGTGAAATAGCCGAGGTTACCACGTACAATCCGAAAGGCGTTGTTATAAATGTGGAAAAATACCGTTACGATGCAGCCGGAAATAAACTTGAGTATTCAAGGTACACAGGTGGTAATGAAAAACAAATTGCTTACCAGAAAATTTCCAAATATAATTCAAGAAATGACGTGATTGAAGAGACAGGCTTTGACGGAGTTGAAAAGTTCCATAATAAATATAGTTATGACAATAATGGCAATCTGAAGGAAATAGTATATGAAAAAAACGGTACGCTGGTTGAAAAGAGAATATTTAAAAAAGACGGGCTAAAAACCAGTGTTTCTATATACAATGCTGCAGGGAATATGATTTCGCGCATTGAGCTTACTTATGACTCAAGAAACAACCTTCTTGAAGAAACTGTTTACGGCGTTAATCAGGATATTATTGAAAGAAAGACATACGACTATGATGAAAAGAAAAATTTAAAGGCTGAAGCAAAGTACAAGCTGAATAAAATCACCCTTCGCACAACTTATAATTACAATAATAAAAGTGATTTGACAGAAATATGGGAAGAATCGCAGGAAGGAGGTAAATTTCTTAAAAAGGGTTTTACATATAACGAAAAGGGATATATAACAGAAATAAGGTGGCGCAGAAAAAACAATGAGGAATTTAACAGCATTAAATATTTTTATGATGCCAAAGGCTTGTGTACACATAGTGAAACTTTTTATCCCTCAACGAATTATCGTGTTCTTACCAAATACAACTACGAGTATTTTTAATTGAATAAGAGAACAAAGAACAAACCCCGATAGCTATCGGGGAAGAATAAAGACAAGATAGCAAGCTATAAATTTTATGATTTATAATGTTTAATTGAAGAAATAGCCACCTGCGTTTGATGATTGTGTTTCTGTAAAATGGTCCCTTTATGAATCTTAAATCGATGCTCGTAATGCTTAAATCAAAAAATTTTGCAGGTGATGACCTAGGCAATCAATCTTGTAGCCCGAAGCTCTTGGCTCAAAGCTTAAATAATATTTCTGTTATGAAACCAGCTCATTGAAAGACCATGTTATTACGGATACATCATGAAACGCCGGGTGAAAGGCAGGTGCTGAAAGCTGTTGAAATTCTGAAGAATAACGGTGTTGTTATTTTTCCTACCGATACGGTTTATGGATTGGGTTGTGACATACTCAGTTCAAAGGCAATTGACAGACTATCTAGAATAAAGGGCATACCTGTTGAAAAAGCGAATTTTTCATTTATCTGTTACGATTTAAGCCATATTTCGGATTATGCCAAACATATAAACAACAGCACTTTCAGATTAATGAGAAGGTACCTACCGGGCCCCTTTACCTTTATACTCGAGGCAAGCAGCAATGTCCCAAAAATATTCAGAAGCAAAAAAAGAACTATCGGAATAAGAGTGCCGGATAATAACATTATCAGGGCAATAGTTAAAGAACTTGGTAATCCTGTTCTTACAACATCTATTCATGATGAAGATGAAATCCATGACTACATCACCGACCCTGAATTGATATATGAAAAGTACAAAAAAATTGTTGATGCAGTAATTGACGGAGGTTATGGCAATGTATATCCTTCAACGGTAATTGACTGCAGCGGTGATGAACCTCTAATTGTAAGGCAGGGAATTGGAATAATCGAATTTTAAGGCAATTGTAGATTCAATCATTACAACAACTAAATGATAAAACCCAAGTACGATGAATAAGCAAATTCATCCGGGTGAATAAAAATTATTGTTAGAGAAATGTTAGAAAGCAGGAATGAATGGTGATGGGGCTTTGCCCCATACCCCACATCCTTTTTTGTCTTGACACAAAAAAGGATGCAAAAAAAGTCAAGGCTTACGCAGTTTTCCCTAAAAACTGCTCAGGCCGGTGCCTCTTTGCGGAACGCCTGCGGCTGATTTAACTCCTTTCAAAAATAGGAAAAATATACTAAAAGCTTTAACAGTATATTAAAAACACATATCAAGTATAAACAAATAGATCCATGCGAATAGAAAATATTTTTAGAGGAATTATTCATTGGGAGCTCTTAGAAAGAGCGAACCAATGAATTTTCCTATTTAGTAAAATTACTTATCTCGTGCAGTGCCAGCAATACAAAAAAGTTGATCTTTCTAAACCGCATTGAATTAGAAATTTTTTTAATGCAATAATTGGATAAAAAGAAACCTACAGGTATGTTCTTACGGGCATATTTTGGAACGTGATAATCAGGCCAGACCTTCGCGTTTAATATTGTTCCTTTTCATTCGGGAATTCAAGGTTTTTCACATCATCAATATAATTAGTAATTGCTTTGGTAATTTCCTGATAGAGGTTATGATAGCGCCTGAGGAAGCGTGGTGAAAAATCCTGTGTAATTCCAAGCATATCATGTAAAACAAGTACCTGTCCGTCAACAAAGCGCCCGGCGCCTATTCCGATAACAGGAATTTTAAGTTCGCCGGCAACCTGTCCCCCAAGGGCAGCCGGGATTTTTTCGAGTACCAGCGCAAAACACCCTGCCTCTTCAAGTAAGTGGGCATCATCAACCAGTTTTTTTGCTTCGGCCTCTTCTTTGGCTCTAACCACATAGGTTCCGAATTTATGAATTGCCTGAGGAGTAAGTCCCAGATGACCCATAACCGGAATTCCTGCAGAAATAATCCTGCTGACAGACTCAATGATTTCGCGGCCACCTTCAAGTTTAACGCCATGCGCACCGGTTTCTTTCATAATACGTATGGCTGAATTAAGCGCTTCTTTTGAGTTGCCCTGATAGGAACCAAAAGGCATGTCAACGATAACAAGTGCCCTCTCAATAGCCCTTACTACCGATGAGGCATGATAAATCATTTCATTCAATGTAATGGGAACGGTAGTTTCATGACCGGCCATTACATTTGAGGCTGAATCGCCTACCAGGATAACATCTATACCTGCCCTGTCCAGAATTTTTGCAAATGAATAGTCATAGGCCGTAAGCATGGCAATTTTTTCTCTGCGCAGTTTCATTTCCTGTACCACATGAGTGGTAACCCTTCTTGGTTTTTCAGATGCTGCTGTTGACATGATTCTTTATATTATTCTGCAAAGTTTAAAAATAAAACGAAAACTGCACAGATTGATTGAAAAAATTTGGTTCGTCATCACAACATATATCTATCCATGCAGCTGCAAGCTGCGAGAAATAAGATGTCAGATCAGCAGTTTGGCCATTTTAGATTAATAATAATTGAAGAATAAGAGACTGTTTAAACCCAAGTGCGATGAATTTACAAATTCATTAGGGCCAATAAAAATTATTGTTAGAGAAATTTTAGCTAGCAGGAATGAATGGTGATGGGGCTTTGCCCCATGCCCTACATATCCTTTTTTGTCCTGACACAAAAAAGGATGCAAAAAAAGTCAAGGCTTACGCAGTTTTCCCTAAAAACTACGGCTCGCCTGGCTTACGCAATACAACAGATAGCATGGTTGGCGGTTAATAATAACCAGGCACTTTTGGCCGCCTTTACCTTGCGATGAATTCAGACTGTATTGCTTGCATTTTGGATTTTAAGTTGATTGTTGTTACGATTCACCTCCTTTAACTAAAAAATCATTTTTGTATGACCCTGGCTGCGCCTTGTTTTTAGCCCTGATTTGTCATTAGGAGCATGCGAACTAATGACTTAACTGGGCTTAACCCCGTCATAGATTAATAAATGCTTATGCAATAAAGCCTTTGTAATCAATTCACAAGGATTTGAATTGAAACCATCACTGCATCGGGGTTTTTACGGGAAAACTGCTTAGGCCGATTTCTTATACGGAAAATCTGTTACTGATTTAACTCCCTTCATAACATAGGACAATTAAAATAAAGGTTTTAACAATATATTAAATGCCAATATAAAGAATAAACAAATTCATCCATGCGAATAAAAATAATTTTTAGAGGAATTATTCATTATACTTAGGTTAAATCTGCCTTTTTGTCATTTTCTATCATCCTTAATCAATTATACTGACATAAAAAAATCGAAATTATGTCATGATTTATTTATGGCACAATGATTGAGAAATAGAAAGAAATCAATTCAGTAATTAATAAAAACAAAATAACATGAGCAAGATAATAGGTATTGACTTAGGTACAACCAATTCATGTGTTGCCGTAATGGAAGGTAACGAGCCTGTTGTTATTCCTAACAGTGAAGGTAAACGCACTACTCCTTCCATGGTTGCGTTTTTGAACAATGGTGAACGCAAGGTAGGAGACCCTGCTAAGCGACAGGCCATTACCAATGCCCAGAAAACGGTATTTTCCATTAAGCGGTTTATGGGAGAAACCTATGACAAGGTAATCAAAGAAATTGAAAGAGTGCCTTATAAGGTTGTCCGCGGTGAAAACAACACGCCCAGAGTACAGATTGAGGACCGGAAATATACACCCCAGGAAATCTCAGCCATGATTCTGCAGAAAATGAAGAAAACTGCTGAAGATTACCTCGGGCATGAAGTTACTGAAGCTGTTATCACAGTGCCTGCTTATTTCAGCGACTCACAGCGGCAGGCAACTAAAGAAGCCGGTGAAATTGCAGGGCTTAAGGTAAAGAGGATCATTAATGAGCCTACAGCGGCTTCATTAGCATACGGGCTTGACAAGAAGAATAAGGACATGAAAATTGCCGTGTTCGACCTTGGCGGTGGTACTTTCGATATATCCATACTTGAGCTGGGTGATGGCGTGTTTGAGGTCAAATCGACCAACGGTGACACGCATCTTGGCGGCGATGACTTTGATCATTGTATCATCGACTGGCTTGCTGAAGAATTCAAAAAAGACGAAGGGGTTGACCTCAGAAAAGACCCTATGGCCATGCAGCGTTTAAAAGAAGCTGCTGAAAAAGCAAAGATTGAACTTTCTAGCTCAACAACTACTGAAATTAACCTGCCTTATATTATGCCGGTTGACGGAGTTCCCAAACACCTGGTAAAAACTCTGACACGTGCCAAGTTTGAAAGCCTCATTGATAAACTGGTTCAGTCAACCATTGAACCATGCCGCAAAGCTTTGAAAGATGCAGGTTTAACTACAAGTGACATAGATGAAGTAATACTGGTTGGCGGGTCAACAAGGGTTCCTATTGTTCAGGAAACAGTTGAAAAATTCTTCGGTAAAAAACCCTCAAAAGGTGTTAATCCCGACGAAGTTGTGGCTGTAGGTGCAGCAATTCAGGGCGGTGTATTAACCGGTGAAGTTAAAGATATCTTGCTGCTTGATGTTACCCCGCTTTCACTGGGTATTGAAACACTTGGAGGTGTGATGACCAAGCTAATAGAAGCCAATACAACGATCCCGACCAAGAAAACTGAAGTGTTCACCACAGCTTCGGATAATCAGCCTTCAGTAGAAATTCATGTATTACAGGGCGAACGGCCTATGGCAGCTGACAATAAGACAATCGGTCGTTTCCATCTCGATGGCATTCCACCTGCACCTCGTGGTATTCCTCAAATAGAAGTAACTTTTGATATCGATGCCAATGGAATATTGCATGTATCTGCCAAAGATAAAGGAACAGGAAAGCAACAGAGCATACGTATTGAAGCTTCCACAGGCCTTTCTCAGGAAGAAATCGAAAGGATGAAAAATGAAGCCAAAGCCCATGAAGCTGAAGACAAACAGCGCAGAGAAAGGGTTGATAAATTGAATGCAGCCGACAGTTTAATTTTCCAGACAGAAAAACAGCTGAAAGAATTTGGCGACAAATTGCCGGCTGACAAGAAAGGCCCAATTGAACAGGCATTGGCAAAACTTAAGGAGGCTCATAAAAATCAGGACATACCTGCAATTGATAAAGCTACTGCCGAACTCAACTCAGTGTGGCAGGCAGCTTCGGAAGAACTATACCGTGCCAGTCAGGCAGGCGCCTCATCTTCAGCAGGCAGCACAACTTCTGATGCAGGCGCTAAAACTTCATCTACCTCATCAGGAAAAGGAAATGATGAAGTAACCGATGTAGATTTTGAAGAAGTTAAATGATAAATTCATAATGAAGCACTGTAAAGCAAATTATAAAAGAGCCGGATAACCACTTTCCGGCTTTTTGTTTTTATAATCTTTTTTTTTGTTTCTGCGTTATTATAAATATTCTTATTTTTAAAGAAAAATTATGCTCAATAAAAAATTCATCATTACCATTCTTATATTTTCCGGTCTTCTTACATGGAATATATTGGCGCAGCAGGATACTGTATTTAATCAAACTGATGCCAAAGGCCTCCGGCAGGGCTACTGGAAAAAATATTACCCCAACGGTAACCTGATTTACAAAGGTTTTTTCAAAGATAATAAGCCGGTAGGCTTGTTTCACCGCTATTATGAAAGCGGAGCCCTAAAGGTAAAAATCAGTTATACAGAAGTAAATAACCTTGCACGTGCTACATGGTTTTACGAAAATGGCTCCCTGGCTGCAAAAGGAAATTATTCAGGCACTGCGAAAGACAGTATTTGGGAATATTACAGTTATTATGACAATTCATTAAAGACTAAAGAGACATATTTGAATGGCCTCCGTAATGGCTTTTCTTATCACTTCTATCCTGATGGTTCACTGCTGGAAAAAACCGAATGGAAAAATAATGAAAAAGACGGAGTTTGGGAACAATATTACCCCGGAGGCACTGTTAAAACCAAAGGAACATATAAAAATAACAAACTTAACGGGCCTTTTTATGTTTTCAGGGAAGACGGAGGAGTTTCCGTTCAGGGATTTTTTATTGATAACCTGAGACATAACAAATGGGTATTTTACAAAGACGACAATTCAATTGATCTGGAAGTAAAATATGATTACGGAAAGCCTGATAAAGAAGATGTTTTGACGGAAAAGCAAAAGGAAATTTTGAGGCTAATTGAAGAAAATCAGGGTAAATATGACGAACCAGATGAAACCAATTTCATGCAAAATATCAGGTAATGGTAATTTGATGGTTACACGTTATGTCATTGCTGTATTATTGTTTCTCAGTGCATCATCGAAAATTATTGTTGCCCAGCAGGAAACAGCGCCCGGCAAATACAGGATTGAGTTCACCGACAAAAATAACAGTCCTTTCAGTACTGACCGGCCTGAGGAATTCTTATCTGACCGGGCCATTCAGCGAAGAATCAGGCAGGCGATACCAATTGACATGCTTGATATACCTGTGAACCCGTCATATATTGACAGTATAAAGCAAACAGGTGTTGAGCTTCTAACCGTATCAAAGTGGTTTAATGCTGTCACTGTGGCATGCGATGATTCATCGGTACTTGAAAAAATAAGTAATTTTTCTTTTGTTAAACGGACAGTATTTAATGGCTATGGAACTTTAACGGCAAATAATAAACATAACTCGAATATTGTTGCAATTGATGAAGATTCATATTATGATTATGGCTACTCAGCACGCCAGATAAACATACATAAAGGCGAAAAGCTTCACAATATGGGATATACAGGAAAAAATATTCATATTGCTGTTATTGATGCCGGCTTTTACAATGTTGATGCTTTGGAAGCGTTTATTAATATTTGGCAGGACGGGCGTATATTAGGAGCCCGTGACTTTGTCAACCGGCAATCAAATATATTTCAGGAACACACGCACGGAAAAACTGTATTGTCAATAATTGGCGGGTTTATACCGGGGTACCTTATAGGTTCCGCCCCTGATGCAAGTTTCTGGTTACTGCGATCAGAAGATGTTAACTCTGAATACATCATTGAAGAAGACAACTGGATAGCAGCAGCAGAATTTGCTGACAGCGCCGGTGTTGATATTATCAATACGTCACTGGGATATTCCGTTTTCGATAATACAGCCCAGAATCACAGTTATAATGATATGGACGGCAACACGGCACGTATTTCGATAGCTGCTGACATAGCGGCGTCAAAAGGGATTCTTGTCGTTGTCAGCGCGGGAAACGAAGGTAATGATGTTTGGAAATACATTACAGCGCCTGCCGATGCTGACAGCGTACTGGCCGTTGGCGCTATAGATTCACTGGGCCTGATTGCGCCATTCAGCAGCCGCGGCCCTTCTTCCGACGGACGTATTAAACCCGATGTTTGCGCTATGGGTGTGAAAACAATTACGCAGGGTACTTTCGGAACTATTTCCTCAGCAAGCGGAACATCGGTGTCAGCGCCCATCATAACCGGATTGTCGGCCTGCCTGTGGCAGGCTAACCCCGATGCCAAAGTGATGGACATTCAGAAAGCAATTAAAAAAAGTGCTGACCGTTTTAATACCCCGGATACGATCTATGGATATGGCATCCCTGATTTCCACATGGCAAATTTACTGCTTAGAATGGGAAGGGAAGGACTGAATGAACCAAACTCCATATCGGTTTTTCCCAATCCGTTTTCATCAGAAATATACATCTTATATAACGAACTATACGGATCAGATATTAATGTGAGTATTTATGACCTTGCCGGTCGGAAGCTGTCGGACTATACATTTAAAACCGCTGAGGAAACCGGATTGATCAATGTCAGTAAAGAATTGGCGCACTTATCAAAAGGCATTTATATTATAACAATCGTATCAGAAGGTATCAAATACAATTCCCGGATAGTAAAATTATAATATGCAGGAAAACTATCTTTCGCTTTTCGAACTCAATAATCTTATTAAAAATTCGCTGAAACAGTCATTCACTGATTCATACTGGATTGTAGCCGAAATAAGCGAAATGAAACTGAATTACAGCGGGCATTGTTACCTTGAACTTATTGAAAAGCAAGCTGAAAGTGATACATTGAAAGCCAGGGCAAGGGCTACAATATGGTCATCCGTTTTTCGAATGATACAACCCTATTTTGAAACCACAACACATACAAGGCTGGCAGCAGGCATAAAAATTCTTGTCAGGGTAACCGTGGAATACCATGAGCTATATGGCCTCAGCCTGAATATCGTTGATATTGAACCTACCTATACACTTGGTGAACTTGCCCGGCAAAAGCAGGAGATAATTGACCGCCTGATCAGAGAAGGTGTCTATAACCTGAATAAAGAATTATCCTTTCCGAGGCTGCCGCGCAAAATAGCCCTCATATCATCTGACACTGCCGCCGGCTATGGCGATTTTATGGATCAGTTGATCAATAATCCGGCCGGCTATAAATTTTATGTTAAACTCTTCAGGGCATATATGCAGGGTGAAGAAGCAGAAACATCCATAATTGCTGCGATGGAAAAGGTTTTTCAGTATGAGGCTTTTTTTGATGTGCTGGTGATAATCAGAGGAGGCGGAGCACAGTCAGAACTTAGCTGTTTTAACAGTTACCTGCTTGCGGCACATATTGCACAGTTCCCTATGCCCGTACTCACAGGAATAGGGCATGAGCAGGATGAAACCATTGCCGACATGGTGGCCCATACACGCCTGAAAACACCTACTGCTGTTGCTGAATTCCTGATATCACGATTTCAGCAAGAAGAAGAATATCAGTATGAGCTTACCTCGAAACTTACTGGTTTATCGCAGGAAATCCTGAACACTGAAAAAAACAGGCTGATGAAACTTGTTTACAATGTCAAACCCATTGTGCAGTCGGTTATTGAAAATCAAAGAAAAAAAATTGAAGTCAATGGTGTAAAACTAAAAAATTCAGCTTTTGGATTCATCTCACGATTAATGCATCAGTCAACACTTGTATATTTCAATATCAATGCACAATCAAAACAATTTGTTAAACAGGCTGAATATGGTGTCACTCATTTGATGAACAAGCTTAAAATGATTTCTTTATTTTATCTGAAACAACAAACCAACCGGTTGGAAAGGCTTGAGCAACAAAATCACTATAATGACCCGCAACAGCTGCTGCAACGTGGATACTCAATAACACTTCGACTGGGAAAACCACTCAAAACAACAGCAGAAGTTAAAACCGGAGAGATAATAGAATCCATACTCTGGCAAGGAAAAATTGAAAGTAAAGTAATAAAAAAAGATACAGAAACTCAATCATAAAACCATGAATAAAGCAAACCTTACTTACGAAAAAGCGCTGAGCAGAGTTGAAGAAATTATCAGCAGCATTGAAGCTGAGGAACTCAATGTGGATGAACTGGCAAAAAATGTTAAAGAAGCATCAGAACTGCTTCAGTTTTGCAAAAATAAGCTTTTTGAAACCGAAGAAGAAATTGAGAAGATTCTTAAAGAAATGGATAATGGGAAATAACATAAATGCCTTTTACTTATGAGCCGTAAAGAAAGGCTGGAAAGGATTATTGAATATTTCCGGAAAGCCATGCCTGATGCTGTAACGGAACTGAAATACCAGTCGCCCTATGAATTACTTGTTGCTGTTATTTTATCAGCCCAATGCACAGATAAAAGGGTTAACCAGATAACACCATTGCTGATCAGCCGTTTTCCCTCGCCGCACAAGCTGGCAGAGGCCAAACCTGACGAGGTTTTTCAATACATCAGGAGCTGTTCATACCCGAATAACAAAGCAAAACATCTGGTAGGAATGGCTCAGATGCTGGTAAAAGAATTCAACGGGAATGTACCTTCAGACATTGAAGACCTTATGAAACTGCCTGGTGTGGGCCGCAAAACAGCCAATGTTATAGCTGCTGTTGTTTTTAATAAACCTGTAATGCCTGTTGACACACATGTATTCAGGGTGGCATCAAGGCTTGGCCTCATACAGAATGCCAAAACACCCCTGGCTGCAGAAAAACAACTCGTCCAATTAATTCCTGAAAACCTGATTACCTTATCCCATCATTGGTTTATATTGCATGGCAGGTATATATGTATCTCCAGAAAGCCCAGGTGCAGTAAATGCGGTTTGGTCGATATTTGCCCTTACAGGAATAAAAACCTTAAAGAATAAGATTTTTCAAATTGTTAATAAATGTTTGGTGGTAATTACTTCTATCATATTATTTTTGATTTTAAAAAAAATAATTAATTTTACTATCGGTCAATTTTTATATGTAAATTAGATTACAAATAAACCTTAGTATCCATGTGTCAAACAAATTTTTCCGGAAAAATTTTTAATGCCTTTTTAATTTTTATGCTTTTGTTCGTTTTTGCAGCCTGCAAATCAGATAAAGCTAAAGAAAAAGGCAAAGAAGTCAGTTTAGACGAATTTGTCGGTGAAGACATATTTGACGATATTGATAAAGCCAAGAAAATTTTTTATTCCCTCCCCTCCCCGCTTGAAACAGCTATGTTAATAAAATCAGCAGGTGCAGAATACAATGAACAGTTATTAAATCCGTTATCTAATGTCAGTAAATACACAACCAATAAAAGCATGGCATTAAATCTGGGGATTTATACAACTGATCTGAGCTTCTGCAGCCTTTTTGACCAGACACAAACGTCCCTGAAATATATGGATGCCACACGGAAACTGGCAGAAGCAATGGATATTAAAGATGCCATTGATGAGGAAACCATGAAAAGGCTTGAAGATAATCTTAATAACAGGGATGTTGTGATGGATATAATTTCTGAAACCTTTTTAAATTCGAGTTCGTATCTCAAGGAAAATGAAAGGCAGGCTGTGGCTGCCATTGTACTTGTGGGCGGCTGGATTGAGGGATTATACCTGGCAACTCAACTGGTTGGTGACAAACCGGTTGAAGGCAATAAGCTGGTTGACAGAATTGCTGAGCAGAAATTATCATTTTCAATAGTCGACCGTATGCTTGCTGATAACCGGGTAGATGAAAAAGGCGAAGAAAACAGTGACATCATTAGCCTTATTAATGATCTTGAAAATCTTAAGAAAGCATATTCAAAAATTAGCGTACAGACTTCAACCATTAAAGTTGAACCTGACCCGCAAACCAACGTTACAACCTTAAAATCGCAAACCAAAATAACTGTTACCCCGGAAGCATTTAAAGAGCTTAAAGGTGCCATCAATACTTTACGAACCAATTTTATTCAATAAAACCTAAAATATCATGAAAAAATACATATCAGCACTTTTAATTTCAGCAGCAATTTTTATGGTTGACATAACTGCCAACGCACAATGTAAAGGGTTTGCCAAGAAAATTTGCAAACAGGAACTCACGCCATACATCCATGATGGCAATTACCATGC
>JAJUGM010000042.1 GCA_029268165.1 Bacteroidota bacterium | reverse complement strand
GTTTTTGCCAGTGCACCCGAAAGGTCATTGGCGACTATCAATACATCAGCCTCCTGCAGCAAACGGTTAACTTCAGGATTGCTTTGGCAGACACATTCTATCAATAATAAAAACAGCAGTTGAAAAAGAAATAGCAGTATTTTCACCCGAAAAATATTTTTTGTTTATGGCATTAATTTGTTTCTAAGTTATTATTTCTTTACCAGATTTTTGAAATCAGTTTCAAGAAATCCGTCCGGATTTTTATCACTTATTTTGTGATAGTCAAAATAGTAAAAATTCGCATCGGCTGCACCAATAATAATTTTATAACAGCGTGCATTAAGCTTTGTGCCTTCAGGTCCGACTTTATGAAGGAACACAACATCGGGGTTACGTTCTTCAATAGCTTTTTCAATTTCTTCTTTGGTGGCTATCCTGAATTTATAAGGATATACTTTTTTTATACGGGCTGCTGAATTTACTTCTGGCGACAGTTCATTTTCAAGTATATATAATGTCTTATCCCTGATATCCTTAATATTATCATTATAGTGTTTGAAAACATTTGCCGACACTATTTCGGGATGCTCCTTGATAAGCTTTGCATGCATCTGCATAAACCTTACCAGAATGGCAAGTTTATACGCATAATTATCTTCTTCAACATCATAATATGATAATGGAACTGCAGCAATATCAGGCATTTCATTAAGCCTGAAATAATCGCCCCCCAATGAAAGATGCAAAAATCTGTATTCAGCATCAGTTTTATCAGCTTCAAAGCTGACTTTGGCCATATAAATGAATGAAAACTGAGGACTTTTTCTTTTTTCTTCAAAATCTGATGAGGAAATAAAATCGTATTCAGTAATATTCCATTCCTGCTTCATCACTTTCTTGATAATCTGGTTATATTCCATCAGCGGGTTGTCTTCAAGAACAACAAGTGTTTTGGTCGTAAAAAAGGCATCAATGTCTTGCCGTGAGGGTACATAGTTTTGTGCTATGCCAGCCCTGAATAGAGCAAAAAGAATTGATACAGCAAAAATCTTTTTCATATCATTAACTATTTAATTTTTCGGAAAATATAAAGGATTTCTTTCATTAAATTTTCGGATATATAAAAACTTAAGTTGTTTTTGCTTTTTTTTACTCAATCGTGCAAACTCATCATGTAGTTCAGGATCAGTCATTAATAATACTTTCACACTTTCAACAGTATATTCCAGAACACGGCCTGTTTTAAAATCAAGGATATATTGCCGCATTTCTGTTGAAGCATAACTCGGGGTGTAGCCGTAAGTATTGTAATAGTTGTAATAACCATAATAGGGATAACTATAAGGATTGCCGTAAGCCGTATTATAAGTTGTAATATTGGCAACAAAATGACATATACTTCCGATGATAGTAATACGGTAAAAATCTTCATTGATGTTGATATATAAAATCCCGTTTCGGGCATAACCCCATATATTCTTTGCAGGTACTTCTTCTTTTGCTCCGATATTGTTAAAATAAGCTATTTTCTTTGATTCGAAGAGTCTTTCATAAAAATCAGGATCATCGTAAGCTATAGACGTTGCTATACGCGACCTGGGAATCGGACGATTTTGCTTTACCTGCTCGAAGTTAATAAATATGCCCTCGTTAAACTGGAAATCAGGAGTATATTTTACCATGGTATTGGTATCGGTCTGGCCTGATAAAACAAACCAAAAACCGGTAAGAATAACTGATGATATAATGAATCTCTTTAGCATAAAAAATATTCTATAACAAATTTACATTATTATATGAAAAATATAATTTAACAAACGCTAATATTATTCATACAATTTTTTTGCCAGAATTTTTATTGCCTGGCCAGGGATATGAGAACCAGATTTTAGAATTCATTGGTGTTAAAAATTAGTTTGTTTATCTAATTTTTTATGTTTTTTATAATAATGTTTTATACATGTTCTGAACGAATTGCAATATTTACTAAATTTATGATACTTTAGCCCTATTATTATATAATTAGCATGCATTTCTTAACAGGACTGTTTAATTGGTTTCTAGGTAGGTTTGAACAACAGACTGACCTGCAGATAAAAAATAAAACGCTTATCATATACGTATTAAGTGCAGTATGTTTTACGAGCTGCCTCGTTTTTGGGGCTATGAATCTTTATCATGAATCAGGTTTAATAACTTTTGTCTTACTTGGCTCATCATTTCTGTCACTCTGCAATATGTTTTTTCTGGCTTATACCAGATCTTACCGCAGATGTGGCGCTTTTATTATTGCACTTACTGGGGGTCTGTTTTTATTCTTGCTTTTCATGAGCAACAATTCTTTACATTCAGTGTGGATTGTATTTTTCCCTTTAATAATAATGCCTTTGCTTGGTTTAAAGCGCGGACAGGTTGTATCACTCATATACCTGCTTTTAGCAATTATGACTATCATAGCCCATAACTACTATAAGATTAACCAGCCTTTTTCTATTAATAATACCGCCGGTCTGGCAGGTATTTATGTGATTGTATTTTTTCTGGTATATTTCTTTGAGTATATCATTTCTGTAAACCGACAGCAATTAGAGAAGCTTATTCTTGAAAGTAAAACTGACAACAGACAGAAAGATGACTTTATCTCAAAATTGTCGCATCAAATAAGAACTCCCCTGAATAATCTTACAGTTGTTTCTAACCTTGTCAATAAGTCAAAACTCGACCCTGAACACCGTGATTTATTTGAAACAATTATAGCATCGACCAATAACCTTATAAATGTTGTAAATAATATTGTCAAAGTATCAGAGGTTAAAATAGAAAAAGAATTAAGCACTCAGGTAAGTTTTGATTTGTTTTCAACCATTAATAATACGCTGAAACTGTTTCGTGATCAGCACAGGGACAGAATTAACATTCAACTCAATGTTTCAAGGAATATCAGAAACTATTTTATAGGAGATCCTATCAGGATCAAGCAAATATTTTTAAATATCATTGAAAACATTATTAAATCAGAAACAAAAGATAAGCTTAATATCATCATTGAAGTTGAACAGTTAAAAGAAAGTGAAGCAACGGCTGAGCTATTATTTGCTGTAAAATGCCCTTCGCTGCGTATTGACCGCGATGAATTTAGTAATTTTTATGGAAAACCCGATCACGATTCCATAGTTTCAGGTACTGATTTGCTTGATGAATTTTTTCTTGATTTTACCATTGCAAGAAAAATAATTCAATATTATAAGGGTGATTTAGACATTGCCAGTGAAGAAAACAAAACATTATTAAATTTTACGCTTGAATTAAGGAAAGACACTCGGTTGCCGGTGCATAAACACGAGCCGGAAAAAGAAACAAGTAAATTATTACCCGGTAAAAAGAAGATAAATCTTCATGATGCAAATGTTTTACTGGTTGAAGATAACGCCATTAATCAGAAAATTATCATACTGAGTCTGAAGAATGCCGTAAAAAATATTGATATAGCACACCATGGGAAAGAAGCGCTTGATAAATTCGGTACATCAAAATATGATCTTATCCTGATGGACATACAAATGCCTGTAATGAACGGGATAATTGCAACCAAGAAAATAAGGGAACTTGAATCAGCAACAAATTCACATACGCCCATTATAGCCATTACAGCCAATGCTCTTTCAGGTGATAAGGAAACATGCCTTGCTGCGGGTATGAATGATTATATCAGCAAGCCATTCCATGTTGATCTGCTTATTCAGAAAATGAAGAATTTACTGGAAACTGCTGAATAATTTAAAAATTCACTTTTATTCCTATAACCATAATATCGTCAACCTGCTCGTGGTCGCCTTTCCATTCTCTTAGACTTGTTTCAAGAATTTCCTGCTGGCTTTCCATTGGCAGTTGATGAATGTTGAGCAGAAGATGCCTGAATCGGCGGTATTTGAATTTTTTTCCGTCAGGTCCTCCAAATTGATCGGCATAACCATCTGAAAATATATATATTATATCTCCCTCCTGTAACGGAATCATATGATTTTTAAAACTCTGGTCTTTAAAATTTATTTCATCCAGGCCAATAGCAAATCTATCACCCTTTATTTCGGTAATCTTATTGTCTCTTATCAGGTATAACGGACAAAAGGCGCCGGCGTATTCAAGAATCATATCATTTATGTCAATAGCACAAAAGGCAACATCCATCCCATCGCGCAGTACAATATTATCGACATCTTTGAATATTTCATGAAAGTCTTCGTTCAGTTTGTTTAGAATGTCTGAAGGCCTGGTTAATCCTTCAATATTGGTAATTTTTCTGAATAGCTCAAATCCTATTATTGACATGAACGCTCCGGGGACACCATGCCCTGTGCAATCAACTGCTGCAATAAATATTTTGTTATACAGTTTGTTTACCCAATAAAAATCGCCACTTACAATATCTTTGGGCATATATAACAAAAATGACTGGGGGAAATAAGATTTAAGTAGTTTCAGGGGCGGCAATATGGCATTTTGAATTCTTCGGGCATAATTAATGCTATCGGTGATGCTTTTGTTTTTTAATGTCAGCTCTTCTTTTTGCAGCATGATTTGCCGTGCAATTTTTTCTTTTTCCTTGTATTCCTTGTTTGCCTTTATCAATTGACGTGTCCAGTAACGAAAAGTCATTACTATAACTGATACAATAATTATTAAATATACGGTATAAGCCAGTTTTGACCTCCAGAAAGGGACATCCACTATTATATACAATTTTGCAGGTGTAGAATTCCATTCATTATTTATAGTTGACCCTATTACAACAAATTCATAATTGCCCTGCCCGAAACCGCCAAGTAATATATCTGATGAATGAAGTTCGCTCCACTCGGCATTTTTATTGGCTGGCTTGAACTGATAGCGATACAGATTATTTTCAGGCCTCGTATAATCAGGCAAAAAGAATTCTATTTTCAGGGCATAACTTCCGAAAGGCATGTGTATAGTATCAGGGACTTCAATATATTCACGAACCGTTCTGCCTTTATGCAAAACTGATACTTTAGAAATAACAGTAGCAGGAGAATTAACACTTTCAAATAAGGAGTCAAAATGAAATACCGTCAGCCCGTTTATTCCACCGAAATAGACATGATCTGACAAACCATTGGAAACCGAGTTTAAGTTAAAAGTAAAATTTTTGATCCCATCCTGATAGTCGAAATACCGGTAAAACTGTGCTGCTGAGGAGTAGAAGATAATGCCATTATTGGTACTCATCCAAAGATTATTATTCATGTCGTTGGTTAACGAACGAATTTCAAGATTCAGCAGGTCGTGATTATTAGGCAGCGCTGAAAAAGTTTTTTTCTCAACATCAAACTGATAACATCCTTCAGAAGTACCAAGCCAAAATAAATTCTTACCGGCCGTGACAATACAATAAACCTTTTTGTGGCCGGTATTTAAAAAAACTTTATCGTATGGCGTATAGCGGCTGTACTGTTTCAGTTTATTGTTGTAATAAATTAACCCCTCATTACTACAAATCCATAAATTGTTTGACCCGTCAATTTCAATATCATATACTTCTGAAAAAGCAAGACTATCCTGCTCTTTTTTCAGACTTTTTATTAATTGTGCAGTGGTGTTTTTTATATCAATATATATAATACCTTTATTAGTGCCAATCCATATATTACCGGCACTGTCCTCAGCCATTACGTTCAAATTAAACGACCTGAATAGATTCTGTTCAATAAAAGGAAGCGCTGTATAAATTGGCTCGAATTTATTGTGTGAAGAGCTATATACGTGAATCATATGTGATGTAACAGCATATAAAATTCCTTTTCTACCTGCATAAAAGGAGTGCACGGTATTTTTATCGGCTTCCGTATTTAAGTCATAATTACGGTTTATTTTATTGTTTGGTTCAAAGAATGAAATGCCCCTGTTGAAATAACCAAACCAAAGTTTTCCGTCAGTATTTTCATAAATCGCGGTGATATTGTTTTCGAGTAATTTAATTCCGTCTTTAAAGTCAGCAGTAATATTTTCAAAATAAGCCGGCTTTTTTCTTATTTTAACAATACCATAATTTGAACCAATCCACAAAATACCCAGTTTGTCAGTAATTGCAGAATAAAATTCCGTTATGTCCGATTGAGCATTTATGTGTATATCAGGTGCATAAAATGTTGAGATAACCGGATCATAGAAAAAAACTTTCCTTCGGGTGGTAATAATCAGCTTGCCTTCATTATCCTCGCTGATAGAACGGATTTCATTATCGACACTATTATGGAGCGGGTTAACGGGATAATATTTTTCAAAGTTAATGTCAACAGGGTCAAATCTGTTAAGCCCGTTACGGGTTCCAACCCAAAGATTATCTTTACTATCAACAAATAGGCATGTTATGTAGTTATTGGTAAGAAGAGAATTAAAATCAGTGTTTTCTGGGAATAATTCGGTAAATTTTCCGGAATTTGCATCAATAATAAGTATGCCGTTGTTGGTTCCTATCCAGATATTACCATGGTTATCTCCCCTTAAACAGGTAAGCTTTGTTATATTTTGTCTGGGTAATGAAAAAGATTTGACTTTGGAACCGTCTGCCATTTTGAAGATTCTTGATTCATTAATAATCCAGATGGTAAGATTATCAGAAATATAAAAATCGATAAACGAGTTAAAAGATAGCTGATCAGGTTGGAATTGCTGGGAAGTAATTACTGATATTGTGCCTGCTTTTCTGTCGTATAGTTCTAAAGCCTCTTCGGTAAGAAACCAGATATTGTTTGTATTTTTATCAAGTTGAATATTTATTATTCTTCTTGATTTAGTTAGGCTGGATTTTAAATATGCATGTGCTGGCAAAATAAATTGATATCCGTCGTAACGATACAAGCCGTTATCACTGCCTGCCCAAAGAAAACCTTTTGAATCGATAACCAGCGAATTGACGGCCGGACAAATCATGCCCTTATCTGCTGAGAGTATTTCAGGGTTCAGGTATTCCTGTGATAATAAAACACTTGTTACCAACAGGTTAATCAACATAAAATGTATTCTGACTGACATTATCCGGGTAATGTTCATTCACGGTTATTGAATTAACTAATTTACTTAACTAATTGTAAAGAAGCAAAGGCAAATTGAATTATTTAGCATAGACAAAGGTTTATCCGATAAAAAAGGCTGATCATATTGTGCTGATCAGCCTGATTTCAAGAGCATTATATTCTTAGTTATGTTTCTGAAATTAAAATGTCATAAATTAAAATGATTATTTAATTTCAGGTTCAGTTTCAGCAGTTGTATGGCTTGCTGGTTTATCCTCATGATTTCCGGTTTCTTGTTTTGTATTTTCTGGCTTCGGAGTTGTTTCTGCTGTAGCCGGTGCAGCGTTTTCTGCCTGTTTTTTCTTTGATGAGCCCCGTCTGCCGCGGCGTGTTGTTTTCGTCGCAGTTTCTTTTGCAGCCAGCATGTTTTCATTGAAATCAACCAGTTCGATAAAGCACATTTCTGCTGCATCACCCAGTCGGTTACCCAATTTCAGGATTCTTGTATAACCTCCGGGGCGGTCAGCAATTTTGGGAGCTACTTCTTTAAAAAGTTCATGAACTGCTTTTTTATCCCGCAGGCATGCAAAGGCATGTCTTCTGGCATGTGTTGTATCGGCCTTTGACTTTGTAAGAATAGGTTCAATAAATACCCTCAGGGCTTTGGCTTTGGCAGTTGTTGTTTTAATCCGCTTATGCAGAATTAATGATGAAGCCATATTGGCCATCATTGACTCCCGGTGAGCCGATTTTCTACCCAAAGGATTAATCGCATTGTTGTGACGCATTGCAATATGTTTTAAAAAATTTAATCAAATAATCCGTTATTTTAATCCTTATCCAGTTTGTATTTTGAAATATCCATACCGAAAGAAAGGTTCATACTTTCAAGTAATTCGTCAAGTTCGGTAAGCGATTTCTTTCCAAAATTTCTGAATTTCAGCAAGTCATTTTTGTTAAACTTAACCAGGTCGCCGAGTGTTTCAACTTCAGCTGCCTTAAGGCAGTTAAGTGCGCGCACCGACAAATCGAGGTCAACAAGTTTCGATTTCAGCAGTTGGCGCATGTGCAGTATCTCTTCATCGAATTCTTCATTGGCAGCTCTTTCGTCAGCATCAAGAGTAATCTTTTCGTCAGAAAAGAGCATAAAGTGATATATCAGAATTTTAGCAGCTTCCTTTAAAGCATCTTTCGGATGTATTGATCCGTCAGTGACTATTTCAATAATAAGCTTTTCATAGTCAGTTTTCTGTTCAACCCTGTAATTTTCTACCGAATATTTCACATTCTTAATGGGCGTGAAGACCGAATCAATGGCTATAAGTCCGAATTCCGCATCTACAGGTTTGTTTTCCTCAGCGGACACATAACCTCTGCCTTTATTGATGTAAATATCCATATGGAGTTCAACATCAGTTTCCAAATGACATATTTCCAATTCAGGGTTCAGCACTTCAAAACTTGAAAGAAAACGGTTAAGGTCACCAGCTTTTAAAACTTCTTGTCCGGTAATATTTACAGTTATTTTTTCATCATGAACATCGTCAATAAGTTTTTTAAACCGGATTTGTTTTAAATTCAGCACAATTTCAACAACATCTTCAATAACACCTGTGATGCTGGTGAATTCATGTTCTACTCCTTCGATTTTGATTGCTGTTATGGCATAGCCTTCAAGAGAAGATAAAAGTATTCTCCGAAGGGCATTGCCGATAGTTATGCCGTAACCTGGTTCGAGCGGGCGGAATTCAAATTTTCCGTACCGGTCGTCCGATTCGAGCATAATAACTTTGTCAGGCTTTTGAAAAGCTAATATGGCCATAGTATATTAATTACGATTATTATTTAGAATAAAGTTCCACAATGAGTTGTTCTTTAATGGTTTCAGGGATCTGGTCGCGCTCAGGCCGGTTTAATAGTTTACCGGCCATCAGGTTCCCGTCCCATTCAAGCCACGACACATTAAGGCGATGACCTGTCAAAGCCTTTTGAATTACCTCGAGTGATTTTGATTTTTCTCTGACACCTACAATATCGCCGGGTTTTAAGGTATAAGAGGGAATATTTACTACTTCTCCGTTTACGACGATATGCCTGTGTGTGATGAGCTGCCTTGCTGAAGCTCTGGTTGGGGCAATTCCAAGCCTGAATACCACATTATCAAGCCTCGATTCAAGAAGCTGAAGCAGTACTTCGCCTGTAACACCTTTGCTTCTCGATGCTTTGTCAAAGATGTTGGCAAACTGACGTTCGAGTATTCCATAGGTATATTTGGCCTTTTGTTTTTCTCTGAGCTGAAGGCCATATTCAGATAACTTCCGCCGTTTTTTGTTAATACCGTGTTGTCCGGGCGGATAATTTTTCTTTTCAAGCGCCTTGTCAGGCCCGTAAATCGGATCTCCGAACTTTCTTGCTATTTTTGATGTTGGTCCTGTATATCTTGCCATTTTTTTAAATTATTAACAATTCAAACCATTCATAATAAATATATTACACTCTTCTCCTTCCAGGAGGCCTGCAGCCGTTGTGGGGCAGGGGAGTAACATCTACTATCTCCATCACTTCAATTCCTGAAGTATGAATGGTGCGTATTGCTGATTCTCTTCCGGAACCAGGCCCCTTAACAAATACCTTTACCTTGCGCAGGCCCATATCATAGGCAGTTTTGGCACAATCGGCCGCTGCAACTTGTGCCGCATAAGGTGTATTCTTTTTTGAGCCTTTAAATCCCATTTTACCTGCCGAAGCCCATGAAATAACCTGCCCCTGTCCATTTGTAATGGATATGATGATATTGTTAAATGAGGCATGAATATGAGCCTGTCCAACAGGGTCGACTTTTACTGCCTTTTTCTTGGCAGCTCCAACTTTTTTTGCCATAAATCTAATTCTTATTTAGTAGCCTTCTTTTTGTTTGCAACAGTTTTACGTCTTCCTTTACGGGTCCGGGCATTATTTTTAGTGCTCTGTCCGCGTACGGGAAGTCCAAGACGGTGACGGATACCACGGTAACAACCAATATCCATTAACCGCTTGATATTAAGCTGAACCTGAGAACGCAATTCACCTTCCACTTTGTAATTGTCGTTAATGATTTTACGTATCCGGTTGATATGCTCATCGGTCCAGTCTTTTACCTTGATGTTCTTGTCAACACCGGCTTTTTCAAGAATTTTACGGGCAGAACTGCGGCCTATTCCAAATATATAGGTTAGGCCTACTTCGCCCCTTTTATTCTTAGGTAAATCGACACCAACAATTCTTGCCATAAATTATATTTGTTTTTAATTATTATCCCTGACGCTGTTTAAACTTAGGATTCTTTTTATTTATCACATAAAGCCTTCCTTTACGGCGTACAATTTTGCACTCCGGGCTTCTCTTTCTTATTGATGCTCTTACTTTCATAATAATTTTTATTTATATCTGAATGTAATTCTTCCTTTTGTAAGATCGTATGGCGACATTTCAATCCTTACTTTATCGCCAGGCAAAATTTTAATATAATGCATCCGCATTTTCCCTGAAATGTGTGCGGTGATTATATGTCCGTTCTGCAGTTCAACACGAAACATAGCATTTGACAAGGCTTCCTTGATAATACCATCCTGTTCTATTGACGGTTGTTTTGCCATATATTAAGTTATTTGTTGAAACCTTCAAGTTGATATACTTCTTCAATATATTGAAATGTTGAAAGCACTTCAGCTTTGCCTTTGTTAACCGCGATGGCATGCTCAAAATGTGCCGAGGGCAGATAATCCGATGTCCTTATTGTCCATCCGTCAGGGTCCTGTACTATTTCTTTTCTGCCCATGTTAATCATTGGTTCAATGCAAATCACCATTCCTTTTTTCAGTTTAACTCCTTTACCGCTTTTGCCGTAATTAGGTACTTCGGGCGGCTCATGCAACGATTTCCCCAACCCGTGTCCTACCATTTCCCTGACAACAGAGAAACCGGCTTTTTCACAATGGCTCTGCACTGCATATCCGATATCGCCAATCCTGTTGCCCTCTTTTGCAGCTTCAATACCGAGCAATAATGACTCGTAAGTAACCCTGAGCAGCCGTAAAACTTTATCGCTTACTTTTCCCACGGCAAAGGTATATGCTGAATCGCCATAATAACCTTTATACAACACACCGCAATCAACAGAAACAATATCACCTTCCTTAAGCAGATATGACGAAGGTATGCCATGAACAACCTGATAATTTACTGATGTACAGAGCGTTTTGGGATATCCTTTGTAACCCAGAAAAGCAGGCACCGCTTTATGGTCGCGGATAAACTCTTCTGCTCTGCGATCAAGTTCCAGTGTGGTTACACCGGGTCTGACATACTTTGCAACTTCTGCCAAAGTTTTTGAAACCAACTGATTGCATTGCCGGATGATTTCTATTTCTTCTTCTGACCTGATTGCAATCATCAAAGAACGTTATCGTAATATATTATATTGAAGAAGCAACACCACCAGCTCTTCCTTTTACGCGTCCTGATTTCATCAGCCCGTCATAATGCCTCATTAACAGATGGCTTTCTATTTGCTGCAATGTATCAAGGACTACGCCAACCAAAATCAGTAGGGAAGTGCCGCCGTAAAACTGTGCAAAACTGGCCTGCACACCTGCGATTTTTGCAAATGCAGGCATGATAGCTACCAATGCAAGAAACAATGATCCCGGTAATGTGATTCTCGACATAATGGTATCAATGAATTCTGCCGTCTTTTTACCCGGTTTCACACCCGGAATAAATCCTCCGTTTTTCTTCATATCTTCAGCCATCTGTGAAGGATTGATTATTATAGCGGTATAAAAATAGGTAAAAAGCACAATTAATAAAGCAAATACAAAGTTATACCAGAAGTTTGTATAATTTGCGAAAGCAGCAACAAACTTCGACATAGCTTCTCCCTGATTGAACCTCGCAAATGAAAGGGGAAGGAACATAATGGCCTGTGCGAATATAATGGGCATAACACCTGCCGCATTTACCTTAAGCGGAATATATTGTCTGACGCCGCCGTATTGTTTGTTTCCGATAATACGCTTTGCATATTGAACCGGAATACGCCTTGTTCCCTGTACAAGGAGAATGCTGACAACAAAAACAAGAAACAGAAATACTATTTCAATGAGGAAAGCAACAAGTCCGCCTCCCTGGCTTGAAAGGCGCGCTTCAAGCTCGCTGAACAGAGCAAAAGGAAGTCGGGCTATGATGCCAATCATTATGATAAGCGAAATTCCGTTCCCGATACCTTTATCCGTTATTTTTTCGCCCAGCCACATAACAAAAATGGTTCCGGTAGTAAGTAAAACGACCGACGAAAACATGAACATAGCCGGGCTAAGCACTCTTGCCTGCGATGGTATCTGCGTGAGATATGAAGGTGCCTGTACGAGTAACACAAGCACAGTCAGATAACGGGTAATCTGATTGATTTTTCTCCGGCCGCTTTCACCTTCTTTCTGAAGCCTTTGGAAATAAGGGACAGCTATAGTGAGTAACTGTATAATTATGGATGCCGAAATGTAAGGCATAATGCCTAATGCAAATATTGAAGCATTAGAGAAAGCGCCTCCCGAGAACATATCAAGAAGACCCATAACGCCTTGTGTGGTTCTCCTTGAGAACTCTTCAAGCATGGCAGGGTCAACACCAGGTAAAACTACTTTTGAGCCAAGCCGGTATACCAGTAATATTCCAAGGGTAAAGAGGATACGCGAGCGAAGCTCTTCAATTTTCCAAATGTTTTTTATGGTCTGGATAAATTCTTTCATTTAATCAGATTTTTATGGCTGATCCTTTTACTGACTCAATAGCAGCAATAGCTGATTTTGAAAAAGCATGTGCTTTCACTTCAAGTTTTTGTGTTAATTTGCCATTGCCTAGTATTTTAATTTTATCCTTTTTTGAAACCAGCCCGGCTTCAATGAGCGTATTTACGTCAATGGCATCGAGTTTTTTACTTTCAGCCAGTGTTTGCAAAGTTGACAGGTTTATCGCCTTGTATGCCATACGGTTCAGATTGTTAAATCCGAATTTTGGCACTCTTCTTTGCAGGGGCATCTGGCCGCCCTCGAAGCCGATTTTGCGCTTATATCCTGAGCGTGACTGATGTCCTTTGTGCCCTTTTGTTGACGTGCCTCCTTTACCCGATCCCTGGCCTCGCCCCAATCTTTTTCCTTTTTTAACCGAGCCTTTTGCCGGTGTCAGATTACTTAAGTTCATAATGTGCAAATATCTAAAATATATTATAATTCAGTAACTTTTACAAGATGTTTTACTTTCTCAACCATGCCCAGTATCTGCGGGGTTGCCTCATGTTCAACAATATCATTGGTTTTTCTGAAGCCTAAAGCTTCAAGGGTTTTTTTCTGGCGCTGATTACTGCCTATTTTACTTCTTACCTGTTGAATTCTGATCTTTGCCATAGTTTTTCTGAGTTAACCTTTTTTATCCGTTAAAAACTTTTTCAAGC
>JAJUGM010000041.1 GCA_029268165.1 Bacteroidota bacterium | reverse complement strand
GGTAATGTTGTGTCGGTATACAATAAATCATTGGTAGCCTTCAGCGATACTGCTGTTGATAATCTGCTTTATGGTTCAGCACCAAAATTGATAGAATTATCTGTAAACGAAGATGGCGATAGTCTCTTTGCACGATTTAACAAAAATATGCTTTTGCCCAATGATTTATCTACTTTGGTACTTAAAGCTTCATTCAACGGTCAAGAAACCATATCATTACAAAATTGTAGCTTCTTTAATAATGATTCCTCAATGCTGGCTTTCCAGCTTTCCGATACCGTTTATGCCGACTATCAGCTTACCCTAAGCTACACTGGTAACAATATTATGTCATCCGATAGCGGAGTATTTAAAAATGATACGGCATATATTGTTACGAATAAGGCAAAGGGTTTACCAGTGCATATTGTATCGGGTAAGCTTGATGCAAGTGCTATATCGATAACCCTTGAGTTTTCGAAGCCAATGGCTATGGTCGATGCTCAAATTCCTCAATTCAGCCTGAAAGTTAATGGTAAAGCGATTGGTATTAAAGAAGTATTTAACATCAAAAACACGATTAAGCTGAATCTATACAGTAATTTGTATTATGGCGATACCATAACGATAAGCTATACACCTGGCGATATTAAAGCTGCTGATAAGGGTGCCCTTGAAGCATTTACTGATTTTTCGGTCGAAAATCCAATTGGTGCTCCTAACTACGTCCAAATACCTGGCAAGGTTGAGGCTGAAAATTACACCCTTCAATTTGGTACCGCAACCGAAACTACAAGTGATGCAGGAGGTGGATTGAATGTGGGATGGACCGAAACCGGTGACTGGCTGGTTTATGCCATTGAAAACAACACCAATGATACTACATTTAAAATTTTATTCCGCCTTGCTGCCCAGTCATCAGGACCCAGATTCGACTATTACCTCGATGATGTAAAAATCGGTACAATATCGGTTCCCTCAACTGGAGCCTGGCAAACATTTACCTCGGTAATTAAAGATATCTCTATTCCTAAGGGAAAACACTATTTTAAGATTGTAACCATCAATGGCGGATTCAATATCAACTATTTTGATATTGAAAAAGAATTTGTAGGTATTAGAAATAAAAATTTTGATAACATCAGGATTTACCCCAATCCAGCATCTAACGAAATAGTAATAAAATCATCCGATTTTAAATACAATAGGATTGAAATTACCGACATGATGGGCAGATTGGTTATGGTCAAGAATGTAAGCTTTGCAACCGAGTTGAGGTTACCTTTGAATCTCAAAAGGGGAGAATATTTTATAAAATTGGCTAATAACAGTGACGTTTATTCTCAGAAGATTAGCATTGTTAAATAAATACAATGAAATAAATGATTGAAAATATTGGATGGTAAGATAAAAATGAATTTTTTACCACAGAGTTGCACTGAGAAAACACTGATTCTCAAGAAAATTAAAAACTCTCTGTGTACCTACGTGAAATTCTCTGTGTTGCTCTGTGGTTTAATTAAATAATTTATTATAGATGAAAACTTTAATTTCAAAAACAACGAAAATTATAACACTTGTCTTTCTTTCACAAATAAATATTTATGCCCAAACCCCTTCAAAAAGCTGGAAAGATGTCGATTATGCCGATGATTCGATGATTTATCACAGGCTCGATATTTATTTACCTGAAATACAAAAAGAAAAATATCCGGTGGTGATTGCAATATATGGTAGTGCATGGATGGCAAATAATTTAAAGGAAAGTGTTATGTTTTCCATCGGAAAATCATTGCTCGATGCCGGTTTTGCTGTTATAAGTCCCAATCACCGATCAAGTCGTGATGCTTTGTTTCCCGCACAAATACATGATATTAAGGCTGTAATACGATTTATTCGTGCAAATGCGGCTAAATATTCGCTCGATACATCTTTTATTGGCATCACAGGATTCTCATCGGGAGGGCACCTGGCTTCACTTGCTGGTACATCCTGGAATGTCAGGCAATTTAAGATTGGCAATACCTCTGCCGATATGGAAGGTAATGTGGGTATATATCTTAATTACAATACAAAAGTGGATGCAGTGGTTGATTGGTTTGGTCCAATTGATTTACTTAATATAGATTCATGCCGTACTGAGAAATTGTTTGATGAAAACAATGCCCCGGAGGTTTTCTTAATGGGTTGCCCTATGTCGCAAAACAAAGACAGATATAGGTTAGCAAGTCCTATTACTTACATCGATAGTAATGATCCTCCTTTTCTAATTCTTCATGGCGATAAGGATAATCTGGTACCTTACTGCCAGAGCGAATTATTATACAATGCCCTTAAAAAAGCGGGGGTCTCATCTGAATATATTTTAGTTCCGGGAGCTTCACATGGACCTGGTTTATTTGACGAAAAATACTACAACATGATGAAAGAATTTTTCCTCCAAAAGATGAAAGAGAAATAATATGTTTACGATTCAGAAATACTAAGTATCAATAACTAAATGCCCATGAAAACAATAAAATTATTTTTTGTTATTAATCTCATTAATATACTTTGGTCTTTCTCTCAGCCGACAACCACAAATCAATATTTTCAGCCTGACTTTAAATCGCTCGAAAAAGCTAACCCTGTTCCGGAATGGTTTAAAGATGCCAAATTTGGTATTTATTTTCACTGGGGTGTCTATTCGGTACCTGCCTTTGCCAACGAATGGTACCCACGAAGCATGTATATAACAGGTTCTATCGAGAACAAACATCACACTGAAAAATATGGTGATTTCAACATATGGCCATATCTCAACTTTATTTTAGGAGCAAAGGACAAACAAGGCAATTTTGTACAATTTGCTCCCAAACTAAAATCTGAGGGTGGAAATTTCGACCCGGCAGAATGGGCGCAACTCTTTGCCGATGCCGGAGCTAAATTTGCCGGCCCCGTGGCCGAACATCACGATGGATTTTCAATGTGGGCAAGTAAAGTAAATCCATGGAACGCCGGGGACATGGGGCCTAAACTCGATTTAGCAGGATTATTGGCCAACGAAATACGCAAAAAAAATATGAAAGTGGTTTTTTCTATGCATCACGCCTACAATATTACAGGATATTTTGAATATGTTCCTAAATCTGAAGATACAACAATCCAAATGCTTTACGGCCAATTAGGAAAAGAAAAAAACGAAGCATTATGGCTGGCAAAACATAAGGAAATTATTGATAATTATAAACCCGATATCATTTATCAGGACTTTAATCTTCATCGAATTTCCCAACCCGTTCTTTTGGAATTTCTTTCATACTACTATAACAGTGCCAGAAAATTGAATAAAGAAGTGGTGGCAACATTTAAGGATGGACTGAATACAAAATGTGCTGTACTGGATTACGAACGCGGAGGCCCAACAGATCTTACTGATATTTACTGGCTTTCCGACGATGCTATTAGTGCCTCAAGCTGGTGCTATACCGAAGGGCTTACTTACTATTCCTCAAAACAATTATTGCATTCGCTTATCGACAAGGTTAGCAAAAACGGTAACCTGTTGCTTAATATTTCTCCTAAAGCTGATGGTACAATTCCCCAGGAACAAAAAGATATACTCCTTACCATTGGCGCATGGCTTGGAAAATATGGAGAAGCCATTTACAATACTCGTGCATGGGATTGGTATGGAGAAGGACCCACCCATATGGGCGCTGAACATGGTGTATTTATAGCTCCTCCACAAGGAACTGCAAGTGATATCCGGTATACCCGTTCAAAAGATAATACTACCCTTTATGCTATTATGCTCGGATGGGATAAAGGACAAAATGAAATTAAGCTAAACATGCTTAATTCCGATAGAATAAATCTTAAAAACCTTAAATCGGTTGAGCTTATTAATGGCGAAAAAGGTAAATATCTCTCTTTGAGTTATAACCAACAAAATGATGGTTTAATTGTCAAACTGCCTGAAAAGAACTTTGAAGAATATGCCTATGTGATTAAGCTGCGTTTTGATGGCCCTATTCCTGCTCTTGATAAATATGCCGATATTAATCCGGAACCTCATTATTATCTTGTTCATGCTGATAGAGTCAGGAAATTTATTGTTGGTTATGATTTAAAACTAACTAATAAAAGAAAAGAGACTGACAACCAATGGAAACTTGAAAATGTGGGACAGGGCTTTTATAAAATCCTTAATCGTAAAAATAGGGAAATGGCTATTGGTTGCGATATTTCTGGAAATAAACTTTTGTGTACAAAGTTTGAAGGTAAAGATAATCAGCTATGGAAAATAGAATTGTCATACTATGGAAATTTTAAAATTTCGAATAAGAAATTCCCTGAAAAAATATTATGCGTTGATGGGGAAAATACTGAGGGAAGCAATGTTGGAATTACCGATTCAAAAGTAAGCACATTTCAGGGCTGGAAAATAGTAGAAGTTTGTGACAAAAAACAGGAACCCTTGGTAAAGCATGTTATTCCCGGAACAATTGAGGCCGAAGACTTTGACACTGGCTGTGAAGGCGATGCCTTTTACGATAGAAACGAGCTGAATGAGGGAGGCCAATATCGTTTGCAGGAAGGAGTAGATATTGAAAAATCTTCTTTAGGTGGCTATAACGTTGGATGGATAAACCGTGGAGAATGGATGGCTTATACCGTAGAGGTCGGTAAAACTGGCACATACCAGGTTTCATTTACTATAGCTTCAGCTTATGAAAGTGGAAAATTTCATATTGAATGCGACGGAAAAGATATTACAGGGGTTATCACTATTCCCAATACCAAGGGATTCCAAAACTGGGAAACACTTAAGACAACTGTAAAATTAGATGCCGGTAAGCATGTGCTTAAATTTGTCGCTGATGGTGATTTATTTAATATTGAAAAAATGATTTTTGATTAAGTAAAGTAAGCTTTATTAATGCATTTTGTAGTAAAAACTTATAATATGGAGATAAAATATTTGGAAAAGATTACTGTTAGCCTGATATTTTTATCACTAATTCCTTTGACAGGCTTTAATCAACTACAAAAAACTATCGATAAATCTGAAATTAATACTTCAAAGCGACAATTTTGTTATTCAAATCCTATAACTCGTGACACCTCATTATCAATGAGAGATTATTGTTTAATTAAGGTTGGCAACAAATGGTACTCTACAGGCACTTCGCATCCAGTATGGACGGGACCAAATCCCGGAGTGCGTTTGCTGGTATCTGACGATTTAATTAACTGGAATCATCATTCATGGATAATAGATGCTAAAAAACTTCCTGAGGATTGCCCATACAACGGACGATTCTGGGCTCCTGAAATTCATTATATTAAAAATAAATATTGGTTAACAATTAATAGCGGAAAAGTTACCTCAGAAGATCCCAAAGGAATGAAAAATCATAGTATATGGTTATTTGTTGCTGATAGTATAACAGGACCATATAAGCTTGTTAATGGACCATTAACTCCACAATACAATAACGATGCTACTTTGTTTGAAGATTCTGATGGACGAGTGTATTTATACTGTAGTGGCAACGGTTTGTTTCAGGCAGAAATCGAACTTGAAAAAGGAATATTAAAAACCCCCCTGCAAAAATTTCTTGACAAAAAAAGTCAGGGAAATCCCGAGTGGGTCATTGGTGGTATTGAGGCACCCTATGTTGTTAAAAAAGATAAAATGTATTTTATGTTCTTTTCAACATGGACAAGAGGCTATGAAGTTGGCTTACTTAAATCAAAATCACCATTAGGACCTTGGGAATTTGCTTCTCGCGAACCAATATTTGGTTCAAGAAAAAAAGGATATCGGCCTGAATTAGCTAAAGAAGGAGGCTATGATTATTTAAAATATTCAGATAGTGAAGATCCCTATTGTGAAGCTGGTCATATTGTTTTATTTAAAGGTCCTGATAGTAATTTTTGGGCCTCATTCCATGTTCTGATGTATGAAAAACGGCCTTATCCATATTGTCAGGAATTACAATCATGGGAAAAAACTGAACAAATGGGAATTGAACCTGTATTTTATAAGGATGGCTTATTCATTATTAATGGCCCAACTTGGACTGAGCAATGTATTGAATATTAGTATTTAAAAATAAACTTAAACGATATGTATTTTATCTATTTCCTTCTATGACCTCTCCCGATTTATCGGGACAAATTGGGGTGGAGAATAGATTTCACCAAAGAGAAATCACAGAGAAAATTAAAAATAAGAAAATATGAAAACAAAATTATTTTTAGTCATAACAATATTATTGAATATTGTTATTAATACAGAAGCTCAAAACGCAACCAATCCCATCATCTTTGCCGATGTGCCGGATATGTCTATTATTAGAGTTGGCGACATTTATTATATGAGCAGTACTACTATGCACATGAATCCCGGTGTACCTATAATGAAATCAAAAGATTTATCAAATTGGGAAATTATTGGTTATGCTTACGATATCTTAGAAAATATTGATGAAACAAATCTCACAAATGGAAAAAGTGATTATGGGAAGGGTTCTTGGGCAAGCTGTTTACGTTATCATAAAGGGACCTTTTATTTAAGTACCTTTTCGCATACCACAAAAAAGACATACATCTTTAAGACAAATAATATTGAAAAAGGCAAATGGGAACGCATTTCATTTTCACCTGCATTGCACGACCATACTATATTTTTTGATGATAATGGTAAAATATACATCATTTGGGCAGCAGGTAAGCTTCATGTAGCTGAACTGAAAGAAGACTTATCGGGATTAAAAGAAGGTACCGAACGGATATTAATTGAAAATGCAAGTGCTCCAGCAGGCGATAATATTATGTTACCTGCCGAAGGTTCGCAGCTTTTTAAAGTCAACGGCAAGTATTATCTTTTTAACATTACCTGGCCAAGGGGAGGTATGCGTACAGTAGTCATCCATCGTGCCGATAATATCAATGGCCCATGGGAAGGGCGGGTAGCTCTTCAGGACAAAGGTATAGCACAAGGCGGTATTGTCGACATGCCCGATGGACGATGGTTTGCATATCTTTTCCGCGATTATGGAGCTGTAGGGCGCATTCCGTATTTTGTTCCTGTCACATGGGAAAATGGTTGGCCCGTTTTGGGTGTTAATAGCAAAGTGCCCGATACACTTGGTTTACCCGCAAGTAAGGGATTAATTCCCGGAATTGTAGCTTCCGATGAGTTCGAAAGAAAAAAAAATGAACCTGCCTTACCACTCGTATGGCAATGGAACCATAATCCTGATAATCAGTATTGGTCCATTAATGCAAGAAAGGGATATTTAAGACTAACTACCTCACACATAACCGACAATTTTGAATTTGCGCGAAATACGCTCACCCAGAGAACTATAGGACCAGCTTGTGAGGGTTCTGTCAAAATTGATGTATCAAAAATGAAAGAAGGAGATTTTACTGGTCTGGCTTTGTTACAAAAGAATTATGGTCTGGTGGGAGTTAAATATGAAAATGGTGCAAAAAAAATTGTTATGGTTAATGCTCAAAATGATAATAAGCCTGAAGAAATGGAAACAATATCTTTAAATAAAAATGTAGTGTATCTAAAAGCTAAATGTGATTTTACGAATCTTATTGACACTGCAACCTTTTATTATAGCATTGATGGAAAAGAATGGAAACGCATAGGAAATACCTTAAAAATGCGATATAGCCTTGCTCATTTTATGGGTTACCGATTTGGCTTGTTTAATTATGCTACTAAAAATACCGGTGGATATGCCGATTTTGATTGGTTCAGGATTAAATAATTACAACAAACATAAACGATACTTTTATTTTATTTAGAAAATATATCAAATACATAATAAATCAAATCACATGAAAACAAACTTGATAATCAGTTCAATAAATACCTTAAAAAAAGGTGGGTTATTCCCCGGAATAAATAAAATTATCCTTCTTGTAATAATTGCTTGTAGTTTTTCAATAAACATTTTAAATGCAAATAAATTGCAATTAAATGACCTTGAATACTTTGAAACAAGAGGTGTTAATGTGCTTGTATTTAGTAACCAGTATAACGGCATGTTTTTCGACGAAAAAACAGCCGGTATTGAACTCATTCATCATGGTGTGCGCACTGCAACAGGAGGAGCAATCAGATTACAGAATACTCCCGAGCAATGGGACCTGGTACCTGTGGTAGTTGAGAGAAAAGTTGACAAAGCTAACAATACCATTGAAGTTATTTTAAGATATAAAGAATATGGTTTTGATTCAAAAATAGTTGTAACTCCAAAAGATAACGGTGTATTAATAAGCGTATTTTTAGAAAACCCTCTGCCGGAAGTTCTTGAAGGAAATGCCGGATTTAACCTGGAATTCTTGCCTGCTTCATACTTTGAAAAAACATATCTCATTGATTCCAAACCGGGCATTTTCCCTTTGTACCCTTCAAGCAACTCATCCATTGAGCCTATTTCAAAGAAAATTTCTCAGTTCGCAGGCCATTCTACCTTTGATGACAGAGGCAGGGGCGAGTTTATAGTGCCTATGCCTCTTGCATCAGGTAAGAATATTGTTCTGGCTCCTGAAGACCCTCAAAGATTAGTTAAAATAAAATCCGAAACTGAAATTATGCTTTTTGACGGACGAGTTCTTGCCCAAAATGGATGGTTTGTGGTTCGTAGTATTATACCCGCAAAAAAGACAGGAAAAGTACTTGAATGGTATCTTGAAGCAAACTCCAGCCCAAACTGGATAAGAACTCCTGTAATTCAATTTTCACAAGTGGGCTATCATCCGAATCAACAAAAGGTTGCTGTAATTGAACTGGATAAAAATGACACGCCTTTACAGACTGCTTCTCTATATAAATTAACTCCTGATGGCTCACCAGTTGAAGTTTTTTCTGCAAAGCTTATCAATTGGGGTACATACTTGAGATACAACTATGTGAAGTTTGATTTTTCTTCGGTTAAGGAAGATGGTTTATATTATATTCAGTATGGCGAGCAAATAGCTAATGCTTTTCCCATTAATTCTGATGTATACAGCAACATATGGCACCCCACATTAGATGTCTGGTTCCCTGTTCAAATGGATCACATGCAGGTTAATGAAGCATACCGTATATGGCACGGCCTGCCTTATCAGGATGACGCTCTTCAGGCGCCGGTAAACCATATCCACTTTGATGGATATAGTATGGGCCCTGTAACAGATACTAAATATAAACCTTTGGAAAGAATTCCGGGACTTGCTGTGGGTGGTTGGTTCGATGCAGGCGATTTTGACATACAAACAGGCTCGCATTGCAGTGTTATATTAAGTTTTGCTGATGTATGGGAAAAATTTCAGGTTAAACGAGACCAGACATATATCGATCAGGTTACTAAGTATGTTGATATTCACAGGCCCGACGGTAAACCTGATATATTGCAACAACTCGAACATGGCGTTTTAAACCTGGTTGCACAGGTAAAAAATATCGGCTATCCTGTCAGAGGTATTGTTGCACCCAATCTTCATCAGTATCATCATCTGGGTGATGCTTCCACTATCACAGACAATCTCCCTTATAATCCAAATTTAAAGCCATACGAAAACGATGGGAAATCGAGTGGAACTATGGATGACAGATGGGTATTTACAGGCCGATCACCATGGCTTGATTATCAAACCATCGCTGCACTGGCAGCAGCAAACAGGGCATTAAAGGATCATAATAAATCACTGGCTGATGAATGTCTGGTATATGCATTGAAACTCTGGGATGAAAACAAAAAATTACCTGAAATGCCCGATACTCTCCGACGCTTTGGCTTTAGTGCTAATGCTATAAAAATTAATGCTGCATTGGAGTTATTTATTTCTACTCATGACAAACAATTCGAAAAATACTTCAAGGAACTGATATGGCAATCACTTGATGCCTTTCTTCCAATGAGCATCAGGACAGCTCTTCAGGCATATCCTTACATGGACAATGAATATAAAAGTAAACTAAAGGATTATGTAATTAAATATAAGGAATATAACGAAAAACTTACAAAAGACAATCCCTTTGGGGTGCCATTAACTTTCAGAGGATGGGCAGGAAATACCCAGATAATTAATTAGGCAATTACTAATTATTTTGCAAACAAATATTTCCCCGAAATAATTGATTCTGAATATGTGTTTAGTGGCCTTAATTACATTTTCGGATGCCATCCTTATTCCAATATTTCTTTTGTGTCATCGGTTGGTACGAAATCAAAGAAAATCACCTATGGAAACAACCGTGCCGATTTCAGATTTATTGCAGGTGGCGTAGTACCGGGAGTTCTGTTATTAAAACCTGATTTTCTCGAAAACAAAGAAGATTGGCCATTTTTATGGGCTGAAAATGAATGTGTTATTGATACAGGAGCAGCTTACATCTTACTATCATTGGCAGCAAATGAATTAGTCAGTACAAAATAAAAATAAATTCTATCAATATGAAAAAGAGAGAACTTTTCATCACTCCGGTTTTGTTTATTACATTGAGTATCACATTATCGAAGGCACAAAATCCAATTATTCGAAGCCAGTTTACTGCCGATCCTTCAGCTCATGTTTTTAACGGCAGGGTTTATGTGTATCCGTCGCACGATATTCCTGTTCCTGAAGGTAAAGGATTACGAAAAGACTGGTTTTGCATGGAAGATTATCATGCCTTCTCAACCGATAATTTGGTTGACTGGACTGATCACGGAGTTATTGTTTCACAATATAAGGTAAAATGGGCTGATTCAAATGCTTTTAGCATGTGGGCCCCTGATTGTATTGAAAGAAATGGTAAATATTATTTCTATTTTCCTACTATTAGCGCCAAACCCGACACAATTTCAAATCGTAAAATGTTCCGGATTGGTGTAGCTATTGCTGATAAGCCCGAAGGGCCTTTTAACCCGCTGCCTGAACCCATAAAAGGAGTTGTAGGGATTGACCCATGCGTGTTTATTGATAAAGATGGACAGGCTTATTTGTACTGGTCTCTCGGTAACATATATGTAGCCAAACTTAAAGAAAACATGACTGAGCTTGAATCAAAGCCGCAGATAATCGCCAATCTTCCTGCAAAAGGATTAAAAGAAGGACCATGGGTATTTGAGCGAAATGGTTTGTATTATCTTACTTTCCCTCATGTCGAAAATACTATAGAACGGCTTGAATATGCTATGGGCGATAATCCCATGGGGCCATTCAAAATGACCGGGGTTATTATGGACGAGTCGCCCATGAATTGCTGGACAAATCATCATTCTATCATCGAGTTTAACGGTCAGTGGTATCTTTTCTATCATCAAAATGCGCGGTCACCTAAATTCGATAAAAATCGCTCCATTTGCACCGATAGCCTGTTTTTTAATGAGGACGGTACTATACGTAAGGTTATTCCGACTCACAGAGGAGTTGGTTTATCCGAAGCATCAAAACCTATCCAGATTGATCGGTACAGCAGCATCTCAGAAAAAGGAGTAAAAATGGAATTTATTGATTCAACTAATTCCTTCGCTGGCTGGAAAGCAGAATTCAATGAAAAAGGGGCGTGGCTTAAATATAATGCTGTTGATTTCGGAAGCAGAAAATTTAAGTCAATAAAAGTTAAAGCTTTATCACAATCAGGTGGCGTTATTCAAATAAGATTGGGGCAATTAGATGGCCCCGTTCTTTCTGAAATAAAAATACCTGAAAGTGTTAACTGGATTGTCGTTGATAAGCCATTGAAAACCTTACTGCCCGGTAAACAAAACCTTGTTGTTTTACTCAAGGATGGTGGTCCTGTTGAAATAGACTGGATATACTTTGAATAACCTGCTAAACATCTGGATTAATTATGCGAAAAACTAAAAAACTTTATCCTATTTCATCGGTAACTATTTTAATGATTCTTATGATTGGATGTGAAAAACCAATCAAGACATACACTAAATCAGACAATCTGATTGAGATTGATGCTGTCAGACAGAAATCATGTATTAATGATTTGCATCCATATATAGGAATGGCAACTAAAAAAGGATTATTCTGGGACAAAGTCTATCCAAATATTGAAGGTATTCCCGATTCGTTGAATGATGTTAAACTCTACTTTGCATGGATAGATAATATTCAGGCTTTATATCAGGCATACAAAACCGGTGTAGTTGACAGAAAAGATTTTCTCGATTATTATCATGCATGGGGAAGTGATACTACAGAATGTTCCCCGGATTATGTTAAAACTTTTGTAATAGTGGCTACCGGAATTGGCCGAAACGGGCAACAATATTATTTTTTTGATTCAAATAATGATCTTAATTTATCCGATGAAATTCCATATGAAACTACCAGATCAACATACTTCTTTAAAAATCCTAACTTCGAATACCAGCCCCATAAAATTATTTATGAAAAGTACATTGATAAAAGCATTCAGAAAGACTCAACATGGATAGCATTTTTTGAATACAACGACATGATGATGATTCAATTCTGTGAACATACATCCGCATCCTTCCGGTTTGATTCTTTAGATTACAGCATTCTGACTTACCCTTCGGAAACCGGATACAGGGATAATCCAACATTTAGCATTTCCAAAGGCTTCAATAAAAAAAGTAAAGTCTATTACAAAGGTGAATACATTAAATTAGGTGATTCATATTACCAAATAAGTTGCAGAATGGATGGCTTAAAAATCTATTTGACAAAAGATGCAGATGCATTAAGCAAAGGAAGTACTCAGATCGGAATGCCCCCTCCGAAATTTAAGGCCAAAACTTTATCAGGTGATTCCATTAATTTCCCATCTGGCTTAAAGGGAAAATACATTCTGCTGGATTTCTGGTCTATAAATTGTGCACCTTGTATTCAGGAGATAAAAGAATATTATATCGATATCTATAAAAGATACGGAGGGACTGAATTTGAAATTGTTGGCATTGCTGACAATTTACCTGATGATCTCGCAAAATTCATCAGAAGCAACAATATCAAATGGATAATAATTCCTGACGGTGAACAAAAATCTATTCAGAAAATATATCGTATTAATCACTACCCTACTCTTTACCTGATAAGTCCGGAAGGTAATATTATCGCAAAAGAGAATGAATTAAGAGCAGGACAATTTGTTTCATTTCTTGACAAACATTTTAACAAAAACCAAAAGTAATATTACTATGAAAAAATTATGTCTTTCATTTTTATTTTCTATTCCATTAATATTGAGCGCTCAGGTAGCAAGAATTACAATCAATATTAACAGAACTACCGGGGAAATTGATCCGAAAATTTACGGCGTGTTTATGGAGCCCATTCAGTTTAGCGGAAGAAGATTAGGAATGCCCGATACAACCAGTTTTAATACGCTTTATGGCAACCTGTATGATCCAAAATCACCTTTAGCCGATGAGAATGGATTCCGGAAAGACTATATTGAGGCCATGAGGGAATTGAAAATTACCAATATGCGCTGGCCTGGAGGCAATTTTGTTATGGGATATAACTGGCAGGACGGAATAGGCCCGAAAGAACAGCGCCCTGCAAGAATAAATCTCGCATGGGGAGGAGTTGATAATAATCACGTAGGCACTGATGAATGGATTGCCCTCAATAAAT